>NZ_CAMQYW010000048.1 GCF_947039425.1 uncultured Cetobacterium sp.
CATTTGATTTTCCAATATCAGTTTTAGCAGCAATATTATTACCTTTCTTTGCTTTAAGTGGAAGAATGTTACTTTTTAATCAAGGGTTTTCAAGAATTGATGGAGCGGTATTACTTTTAATATTTGTTTATTATTGTAAAGAAACAATTTCGAGATCCATTGTAGATCAAAAACTTAAAGATAAAAAAATGTTAATATATGAAATAGCTCAAGGAACGTTTTCATTATCAAAACATTTAAATGGTAGTGATGATGAGAAACCAACAGGAAAGTCTTTAGCAAAAGATATTATTTTAATAGTAATTGGATTAGTTGCTGTTATTAAAGGTGGAGATATGGTTGTTAAATATGCTTCACAAATTGCTGCGGATTTTGGTATGAGTACTCACTTAGTTGGATTAACAATAGTTGGTATAGGAACATCTCTTCCAGAACTTGTTGTATCTATAATAGCTGCAAGAAGAGGACAAGAGGATATTGTTTTAGGAAATATTGTAGGATCAAATACATTTAATATACTATTTACATTAGGATTGACTATGTTAATGAAACCGATAGCTGTTTCAGAATCTATGATAATTGATTCAATGACAGTTGCTTTAATGACAACAGCTGTTGGAGTAATAGCTATTGTAAATAAAAAAATTGGTAAAAAAATGGCATTAGCATTTATCTTAGTTTATTTAGGATATATGGCAAATGTAATTATTCATGCTTAATTAGGAGGCGACAAACAAATGTTTAATATTTTTAAAAAAGATAAAGAGATAATAGTAAATTCACCATTGGCAGGAGAAGTAACAAATTTAAAGAATGTTCCGGACAAAACATTTACAAGTAATATAATTGGAGATGGATGTGCAATTATTCCAGAAAAAGGTAGTATTTATTCACCTGTTGATGGGACAGTTGAAATATTTAAGACTAATCATTTAGCAATATTTGAACCTAAAAAAGGATTGTATATAGTTCTTCACTTTGGAGTAGGAACATCTTTATTAGAAGGAAAAGGTTTTGAAAGAGTGATAGAAGTAGAAAAAGGTAAAAATGTAGTGTCAGGACAAGAGCTTATAAAATACGATTTAGATTATATAAATGAACATGCTAAATCATCAATAACACCGTTTATAGTAAGTAATGAAAAGGTAGATAAGATTGAGTTGTTAGTAGCAGAAGGTAAAAAAGTAGAAGTTGGAGAACCTCTATTGAAAATAACTTTAAAATAAAATATAAATCAAAAGAAATCCAGTAAATATACTGGATTTTTTTATACAATAATTTGCTATACATGTACTTATTAAATACTATTTGTAAAAAAATAGTTTCGAATGATGACTTTTATATTTACATATAAAAGCAAAAGTGGTAGGATTGAAATAAATTAAGATTAAGGAGGCAACAAATGAACAAAGTTTTAAATTTAAATCCTAAAGAAGTTTTTTATTGGTTTGATGAGATTAGTAAAATACCTAGAGAATCTGGTAATGAGAAAGAAATAAGTGATTTTTTAGTTACATTTGCAAAGGATAGAAAGTTAGAATTTTATCAAGATAAAGCACTTAATGTAATTATAAAAAAACCAGCAACAGAGGGATATGAAAAATCTAAAGGGGTTATTATTCAAGGGCATATAGATATGGTATGTGTAAAAACAGATGAATCAAAACATGATTTTAAAAAAGATCCAATTGACCTTGTAATTGATGGTGATATTTTAAAAGCAAAAGATACATCTTTAGGTGGAGATGATGGAATAGCTATAGCTTATGGATTAGCAATTTTAGATTCGAAAACTATAAAACATCCAGCTATAGAGTTATTAGCAACTACAAATGAGGAAACTGGAATGGATGGAGCAGCAGCTTTAACAGCTGAACACTTATCTGGAGAAATTCTTTTAAATATAGATTCAGAAGAAGAAGGAATTTTTTTAGTTAGTTGTGCAGGTGGAGCTAATTTAGTTGTTGATTTTAATTTAGAAAAAGAAAAATCAAAAAATAAGGGATTAAAAATCCAAATTTCAGGATTAAAAGGTGGACATTCAGGACAAGAGATACTTAATCAAAGAGGAAATGCAATAAAATTATTAGGAAGAATTTTATATGAAATAAAAAATAAATATTTATATAATTTAGTAGAGATAAAAGGAGGAACAAAACATAATGTTATTCCTCAAAAATCAGAAGCTATTATAACTTCTTGTCATGTTGATAAAATAAAAAATATTATTAAAGAGATGGGAAAAGAGTTACAACATGAATATTTAAAAGAAGAACCTAATTTAAAAGTTGGTATATTAGAAATGGATGGTATTCAAGAGGAGTATACTGAAGAAGTAACTAATAAAATTGTAGATTTCTTAATGATTGTTCCTGATGGAGTTCAATATATGAGCAAAGATATAAAGGATTTAGTTCAAACAAGTTTAAATAATGGGGTTTTAGAAGAAAAAGATGGAAAATTAAATTTAACAATAGCACTTAGAAGTGCAGTAAAAAGCTCTTTATATGAATTTATTAATAAAATAAATGCTCTTGGAAGTGTTATGAACCTTAGTATTAGAAAATCAAATGAATATCCAGCTTGGGAATATGAGAAAGATTCTAAAGTTAGAGAAATAGCAATGAATACATATAAGGAGTTAACAGGAAAAGAAGCAACTATAAGTGCAATACATGCAGGATTAGAGTGCGGATTATTAAAAAAAATATTACCTAATGCAGATATGATAAGTTATGGACCAAATCTATATGATGTTCATAGTGTCAATGAAAAAATCAGTATAAAATCAGTAGAAAACATGTGGAAATTCACAATAAAATTATTAGAAAACTTAAAATAATATTTAAAAATTTAGGGAGGAAATAATGGCTTTGGAAAATGAAATCAAAAAACTTTCGAAAACAGCATATGGAGATATAAATGGAGAAGATTATGTTCCTTTTATATCAGCTACTGAAGTAATGCCAGAAATGACGGGTTACTCTATTGTTATGGGAGTAATACTTGCAATAATTTTTGCCGCAGCAAACACATATTTAGGATTAAAAGTTGGATTGACAATTTCATCAGGGATTCCAGGAGCAATATTAGCAACAGGAATATTTAAAGCTATATTTAGAAGAAATAATATTTTAGAAGCAAACTTTGTTGCTTCTTTAGCAGCTGTTGGAGAATCAATAGCAGGTGGTGTAATTTTTATACTACCAGCTTTAATATTATTAGGATTTGGATTATCTATTGAAACAGTTGTAATTGTAACAATTATTGGTGGAATAATGGGATGTTTCTTTGTAACACCAGTAAGAAGATATTTAATAGTAGAAGAACATGGATCATTAATATATCCAGAATCTATGGCTCAAGCAGAAGTATTAGTCATAGGTAGTGAAGGAGGGGAAGGTTTTAAGTCCATAATAACTGGATTTGGAGTAGGATTTGGATATAAAATTTTGTCTGGTGGTTTTGGATTTTGGAAAGAAACAGCTTCTTATGTAATTACTTCATACCAAGGTGCTATGGTTGGTGTGGATACTTTAGCATCACTATTAGGAGTAGGATTTATAATAGGAACAGAAACATCAATACTCATGTTTGGTGGTTCTATTGTTGCGTGGTTAGGATTAATACCATTAATAAAATATTTTGGTGATTTTATACCAATTGCAGTTTTTCCATCATCAGTACCAATTTCTCAAATGAGCGCTCAAGCTATCTGGTCAAGTTATATAAGATATATAGGAGCTGGAGCAGTTGCAATGGGAGGGTTTATATCTCTTGCAAAATCATTACCAACAATTATTACATCTTTTGAAAGTTCATTAAAAGGAATGGGAGATAAAAGTACATCAAAAGATAGAATAAATATGGATGCTCCTTTAAGTTGGGTTGTTGGAGCAGCTGTACTTGGATTTTTATTAACATGGTTAACACCAATGATAAATGGTAGTTTTGTTGGTGGAATATTAGTTGTTTTATTTTCTTTTTTCTTTGCAGTAGTTTCAGCAAGAATGGTTGGTATAGTTGGAGCTAGTAATAATCCTGTATCAGGAATGACAATTGCAACATTATTAATTATAGCAACAGTTTTTAAAGTGATGGGACATACTGGAAATGAAGGAATAAGAATGTCACTTTTAGCTTGTGGAATAGCGTGCGTAGCCATTTCAGTTGCTGGAGGTGTAGCTCAGTCTTTAAAATCAACATTTATAGTAGGAGGAACACCTAAAAAGATTCAAATAGGAATGTTCATAGCTTTAGCTATTGCAGCAGTTTCAGTTGGAGCAACAATTATTTTAATGGAAAAAGCTTATGGAATAGGAACAGAATCAGTTGCTGCACCTCAAGCGACATTAATGAAATTAATAGTAGAAGGGATTATGACAGCACAACTTCCTTGGACACTTGTAATTGTAGGAGCTATGATAGCTGTATTCTGTGCTTTAGCAGGATTACCTATACTAGCAGTAGCTTTAGGAATATATCTTCCAATAACACTAAATACAGCGTTATTTGCAGGTGGAATAATTAGAGATTTAGTTGAAAGAAAGTTTAAAGATGATCCAGAAGGAAAGTCAGATGCTGTTGAAAAAGGTATACTTCTATCTTCAGGACTTGTTGCAGGAGATGCAATTACAGGTATAGTTATAGGTATATTTGCAGCACTTAATATATCTATTAATTTTGGAAGTAAATTAGTTCCTCAAAGTAGTATAATTACATTTATAATATTTTTACTTTTTGCAATATGGATATATTTCTTTACAACAAGAAGGAAAAAATAATTATGAAATTAGAAAAAAGTAAAGAGGATAAACACAATTTTTCATTGTATATTCCTAAAATTATTATTAAGCATTGGGATATTAATGAAAAGGGAAATGTATTAATAGATTTAACGATAAAAAATCCAGTTACTAAATGTATGGGATGGTTAATAAAAAAATCACCTAAAAAAGATATTGAATTTGATAAATTAGGAAGTTTAGCATGGATAAATATAGATGGAGAAAAATGTATATTTGAAATTGCTAGAGAGATGAAAAAAGAAACTGGAGAAGAGTTTTCAGAAGCAATGAGAAGAGCAGCAGAATTTATTAAGTTTTTAGCAAAAAAAGGTTGGGTAAAATACGAAGGAATTAAAAATAAAAATGATATAATACTGTAAAAAAACAAGTGGAAAAGAGAGATCTTTTCCACTTGTTTTATTTAGAAGAATGTCCTTTTTTATCTCCAGTCATTGGAATAACACTATCATTTTTTAAAAGATAAGCTTGCCCAAATCCCTTGACAAATCTACCATCTAAAATATTAAGTTTAACTAAATGAAAATCTTCCATTTTTCTTATTATTTTCATAGAGTTTCCAATATGTTCTTCAAAAACATCTAAAACTCTATTAAATTCTTCATCTCTTTCTAAGAAAGAACAAGTTACATTAAAACGAGCTCTTTTACGTAAAATAGGAGAGACAGCTTCTTTTTCATCTTGAAGAAAAAGTATTTCAAATTCTTGAGGATTATCTTTTAAATTTGTATAGTGATCTCCAATTTCACTAATAAAAATGTAATGGTTATTTTCAAAAATTAAATGAGGTGCATATGTAACATCAATATTATTTTCAGAAGATTTACTTCCAATAACAACAGATTTAAAAGAGTGTATAAAATTATTTACTTCAGTTAGAATTTCAATATTATTAAATTTATTATTTTTCATAGTTATTCAACTCCAATTTATTTGGTTGAGGAGATTATATAATAAGGTATAAATAAAGTCAATTAAAATATATTAAAAAAGTATAATTAAAAAAACACTCAATTATGAGTGCTTTTCTTTTTTTATAATATGATCCATAATAACAGCACAAGAAGCATCACCAAAGATATTTGTAGAAGTTCTCATCATATCCATTATTCTATCTATTCCAAATACCAATGGAAGAGCAATAACTGGGATTCCAGCAGCAGCAAGAACAGCAACTACAAGTAAAGAAGGCCCAGGAACACCAGCAGTACCAACAGCGCCTAAAACAGATGTTAAGATAATTGCAATATATTGAGTAGTACCAAGTTCAATATTGAACATTTGGGCAAAGAAAATACTAACAAGACCATAAAGCATAGCATTACCATTCATATTTATAGTAGCTCCTAAAGGAAGAATAAAAGATGAAGTTGCATTATCCACTCCTAATTTCTCACAACATTGTTTATTAACAGGTAAAGTTGCCATTGAAGATGCTGTTGAGAATGCTAAAATTTGTGCAGGAGCTAAAGTTTTAATGAATTTAATAGGATTTAACCCTGTAAAAACTTTTACCAGACCAGGAATCATAATAAAGTGAATTAATCCCAAAGCTAAAGTGAATACTGAAAAAAGTTTAACAACAAGTGCTAGAATATCAATTCCAAAAAGTGCAATTGAGTTAGCCATTAAACCGAATACTCCAAAAGGAGCAAAAAATAGAATTTTACTAACCATTTTAATTAAAACTTCATTTATAGTATCTAAAATGTCTAAAAGTGGTTTTTGTTTTTTTTCATTTAATGTTGATAAACAAATCCCAAAGAAAAGAGCAAATACTAAGATTTGTAAGATATTTCCAGTAGTTAAAGAGTTAAAAGGATTGCTTGGAATAATTCCTAAAATAGTATCCCAAAATCCAGTTACTTTACCTGCAGCAGCATAAGTTGAACTATCTGTTAGCAGAGATTTAGGAACGGTAATTCCAATTCCAGGTTTAAAAATAATACCACTTGTAATTCCAATTACAACAGCTATTGCTGATGTAAAAAGATAATATGCTAAAGTTAAAATTCCAATTTTTCCAGCAGACTTAGTTTTACCAAGAGATGCAGCTCCAGATATAATACTGAAAAAAACTAAAGGAACAATTAACATTGTAATTAATTTTAAAAATATATCTCCTAAAGGTGCAAATATTGAGGCTTTTTCTCCTAAAATTGCGCCAGTTAAAATTCCTAAAAACATAGCTATAATGATAAAACCACTGCTACCTAATTTTTTCATAAAACCTCCTCGTATAATAAAATATTTCTATGTATTATATCATTTTAAATACTTTGTTGCAAATAATATTTTATATATCGCAATAATAAAAAATAAATTTCATAAAGTTATTTGAAGGATTTTAGATTGTTCTGTTGAAAATATAAGTATCACAAAAGTAGGAGGATTTAAAAAATGGATAAATCAATTATTGGAACAGAAACAGAAAAGAATCTTTTAAAATCATTTGCTGGTGAATCACAAGCAAGACAAAGATATACTCTATTTGCAGATAAAGCAAAAGAAGAGGGGTATGATCAAATAGCTGCTTTATTTTTAGAAACAGCATTAAATGAGTATTATCATGCTAGAAGATTTTTTTCTTATTTAGAAGGAAGAGACTTGGAAATAACTGCAACTTATCCAGCAGGGAAAGTTGGAACAACTGAAGAAAATTTAAAAGCAGCAGCAATGGGAGAAAATGAAGAGTGGTCAATTCTTTATCCAGCTTTTGCAGAAGTTGCAGCAAAAGAGGGATTCCCTAAGATAGCGGCAGCTTATAAAGTTATATCAGAAGTTGAAATTTTACATGAAAAAAGATATTTAAAACTTTTAGAAAATGTGCAAAGTGAAATGGTATTTAAAAAACCTGAAGGGGAAAGATGGCATTGTAGAGCTTGCGGTTATGTGAGAGAGGGACTAGAAGCGCCAAAGGTTTGTCCAGTATGTTTTGAAAAGCAAGAATTATTTGAATTAGAATCATTAAATTATTAAAAAAATAGCAGAGCTGCACTTAAGTGCTCTCTGCTATTTCTTATATTTTATCTCTCCATGCTCATTCCAACATTCAATACCATCTTTGTTAGAAAGAGAATTAATATTAAATACAGGATTAAGACCTAATTTTTTTTGTGAAGAGTAATCTTTTAAACATTGAACCACAATTGGAGAGAGTTTATAAATAGCAATTAAATTTAAAATAGCCATACTCCCCATAAAAAGATCAGCTAAATCCCAAACTATTTTAGCATCAGCAACAGATCCAAACATGACCATAACTAAAACAAAAATTCTATATATAAAAAGATAAATTTTATTAGAACTCATAAAATCAATATTTGTTTCACCATAATAATAATTTCCAATAATAGAGCTATATGCAAATAACAAAATACAGATAGTTATAAAATGTGCTCCCCAATTACCAACTTGAGAACTAAGAGCTTTTTGAGTTAATTGAATTCCTTCTAATCCAACAATATTGTAAGTATTTGAAATTATGATAATAAATGCAGTTGCAGAACAAATTAAAAGAGTTGTTGTAAAAACTCCCAGTGTTTGAATAAATCCTTGTTTAACAGGATGAGAAGTTGAAGCAGTTGCAGCTGCATTTGGTGCTGATCCCATTCCAGCTTCATTAGAGAAAAGTCCTCTTTTTATTCCTTGCATAATAACAGCACCAATTCCACCACTTGTAAATTGTTTAACTCCAAAAGCTCCTTGAAAAATAATTTTAAACATATGTGGAAGTTCTCTGAAATTTGTCACTATAACAAAAATGGCAACAGCTAAATAAGCAACTCCCATAATAGGAACAACAAATTCAGAAACTTTAGCAACTCTATGAACTCCACCAAAAATAACAACTGTAGTGAAAAGAGTTAAAATTACTCCAATAAAAACTCTTGAAATTCCAAAAGAAGCAAAAGATGTTGCAAAAGAGTAAGCAATTGTATTTGCTTGTACTGCATTAAAAATAAACCCAAAAGATATAATAATTAAAATAGAAAAAGCAATTCCCATTTTTCTATTTTTCAAAGCTTTCTCCATATAATAAGCTGGTCCACCACGGAATCCTTCCTTATCATGAGTTTTATATATCTGAGCAAGAGTACTTTCTACAAAACTAGAAGCTGCTCCAATTAATGTAATAATCCACATCCAAAAAATAGAACCAGGACCTCCTAATGAAATAGCAATGGCAACTCCCGCCAAGCTACCAGTACCTACTCTAGATGCAGCACTAATACAAAAAGCTTGGAAAGGTGAAACTGCAGTTTCATCATAGTCGCTTTTATCAATAAGAGTTTTAAACATCTCTTTAAAATATCTAAATTGTACAAAATTGTTTTGTATTGTGAAATAAATACCAAGACATAAAAGCATTGCTATTAAAATATACGACCATAAAAAATTATTAGCTTGATTAATAAAGTGTTCAAATAAGTTCAAATAAAATACCTCCTAAAATGTTAACATACGAATATTGTTTGATAATGTGAAAAAATAAACACTCTTATATTATAATCATTAAATTAATAATATGTCAACAAATGATTTATATGGTATATGAAAAAAGGAAAAATAAAAAAAGAACACAATAAATTTAAATTATCATGTTCTTTTATGTTTATTCAAATTTTGAGTTTTCAGATATAGATTTACCTTCTGAACTTTTAAAACTTTCATGCTTTGATGTACCTATAATTTGAGTTGAATAAATACTAGCATGACCAGAAAATAAGTATGCTGTTATACAAGAGATTCCTGCATATAATTCAATTCCAGTTCCAAAGAGCTCAATAGCCATGATAATACAGGCGATTGGAGTGTTAGAAGCAGCAGCAAATATAGCTACAAATCCCATAGAAGCCATTAAATCCATAGGTAATGGAATGATTGTTGACAGAGCATTCCCTAGGGTTGCACCAATAAAAAATAAACAAGTAACTTCACCGCCTTTAAAACCAGAACCAAGTGTAATGGCAGTAAAGAGAATTTTTATTAAAAATACATACCAAGCCATTTGAA
>NZ_CAMQYW010000049.1 GCF_947039425.1 uncultured Cetobacterium sp.
TCTTTCCCTACACGACGCTCTTCCGATCTGCAATTCCAAGCATTGCTCTCTTTGAAAGTTTTTCCTTTAAAATTAAATAAGATAGTATTGCTCCTACTCCTGGATATATAACAGATATACTAGAAGCATAAGCTGGACCTGCATATTTTATTCCTAAAACATACCCACTCATTCCAATTGGTGCTCCCACTAAAGCTGCTAAGCAAGATGCCTTTCCTTTTTTTGTTTTTAAAAGTTGAAATACACCTTTTAATTCCTTTGTAAAAAACATTACTAAAGCTAACCAGAAAAAACAAAAACTATCGTGTAAAAATGCTGAAACTAATGTGCTTGAATTTGAAACTTGTAAAATTGGTAATTTTCCTACCATTCCCATTAATACTGTATCAAGTCCCCATGCTAATCCTACAAGACCACCAAACATCAGGCCTTTTTTTAATTTTGAGTCCATACTACCTCCTACTTTTTTTCATAATATGGGTATAGTATACTGGTATATTTGACGTTAAGTCAATATTTATTTTGACGTTAAGTAAAAAAAGTTAAATAATAAGTTTTTGATGCTTCATTATTAAACTTTTTTTATAAAATAACAACTATTTTTCTATTCTTATGTAATTTTTTGTTATAGGTAAAACATTTTTTTCTCTTTTACAAAAAATTCTAAATTTATTTTGAACATATAGAGGACTTATAATTTTCAAATTGTTTTTCTCTATATAATCTAGTATCTTATCAAAGACCTCTTTCTGCTTATGAAGTCCCTCTCTTGAATATGCAACTAGGTATTTCCCTTTACATATTTCATAATCTTTATTTATATTTTTAATAAGTGCAAAATCATATGAAGTGTAATCTCTTATTACAAAATTACTCTCCTTCATCACATATATTTTTTCTTCTCTAATATCATAAAAATCATTTCCCCAAACTTTTTCTACCTCTTCATCCTCTTCTATCCTATACTTTTCATTTATCCGTCTATAAAATAACTCTTCTAATTCTACTTCTTCCATAAAAACATTATTCATATCTAATTTTTTTATAATTTCTAATTCTTCTTGAATCTTTGAGTTTTGCCACTTTAAATATTCCATTTGTTTATTATTCTCATCTATTCTTTCAAGAAGAAGATTTCTCTTTTCATTACAACATTTACTACCCATTAATTCCTCTATTTGCTTTAAGCTACACCCTTTATTTTTAAGTTCATCTAAATAGATTAACTTTCTTAAAGTTTCTTTAGTGTAATATCTATTTCCTCTTCCCTCTTGTACTGCTTCTATAAGACCTAATTCTTCATAATATCTAAGTGTTCTCGTTGTTAAACCCATACTTTTAACTACTTCTCTAATTGATATTTTATCTTTCATTGTGCTCCCTTTTTGAAAAAAGGTAAGCTATTTATAGCTTACCTAAATTTTTTATATTTAAAATACTATTACAACTACATCCTCATCTGGTCTTTGAGAATTTGATCTTTTATTTACTTTTCCATTAGTTACCCAATTAAATAGAAATTTAATGTGAGATTCCATATTTCTAATACATTTTCTAGTACCTTCAACTGTTCCCAATGTACCATCCTTCTCTTTTAAGAAGAAATCTCTATTTATATCCTCTTCATAGTTTATAGGAGTTCCATGAATATATCCTCCACCTGAAAATCTAATGGCATATTTAGCCATTCCAGCTGCTTTATTCTGTTCATCTCTATAACCCATCTCATATTTTAACATAGGTACTAAAAAATATCCCTTAGGAGTTTCAAAACCTAAGCTACTTTCCATTCCTGTTTTATTTAAAGTATAAGATATAAGTTCCCATTTCCCATCAATTTTTTGGAAAATACCTTGATTTTCATTATGTAAATCTATAGCTATAACTTTTCTAACATTTGGAGTTAATTTTGGATATGAACTAAGTACCTTTCTATTAACTTTTAATGGCGATTCTTTAATAGATAATGTACTTACATATGCATAATTTTTATCCATAGATTCAACCGTTACTAAAGATCTATCTGGTATGTAAATAGTTTCACCTTTATATGTTGATATTGCATTTTGATCTGCAGATACACCGTATTTATCCTTAGTTCTGTTCATATTGCTATTACTTGGATTTGGTACATAAGTATTCACTGATAAAAGTTGCTTTCCTTGAGTATTGGCACTTTGTAAAAAATCTGACATTTTATTTATTTTAGACATCATTTTTTCAAATCTAAAAGTTCTAAAGTCTACAAGTCTTGCTGAAATATATCCATCTTTTTTATGTCCTTTAGTATCTGTTAATTCAACTTTATACCATTCATTTCCATTTGTTATAACTTTTTCTAAGGCTTTTATTTTAGTGTTAAATGGAAATCTAACTAACTCTTGAGAATAAATAGATGCATCCTCTCTTATTGGAGCATCTACACTTTTAATGTATACATAGTTTAGGAATTCTGGTTCTGCTGAATCATCGACTATATTTACATTTACACTCATAGGCACAACATTCTCATATTTTGTTTCTACAGTTTTGGTAACATCAGCTAAAAGAGGCTGTGCTGTAAATACTAAACTAAACAGCATAACTCCTAGTGAAATTATTTTCTTTCTTTTCATAAAACCCACCTATTTTAATTTTGATTCCATAAGTTCTGTTACTATTGTTGGATTTGCTTTTCCCTTTGACAACTTCATAACTTGACCTATTAAACCTTTTAATACTCTTGGTTTTCTTCCTTCATCTGAATTTTTAAAGTCTTCAACCATTTTTGGATTTTCTCCAAGAACTTGATCAACTATAGCTTCAATAGCCTCTAAATCAACTACTTGTACCATTCCCTCTTCTTTTACAATAACTTCAGGATCTCTCTCATCTGTCATTTTTATTGTAAATAATTTTTTGGCTATTTTAGAAGAGATAACATCTTTTTGAATTAAGTTTATAATTTTTCCTAAATCTTCAGCTTTTACTGGAGATTCTTCAATTGTTTTACCTGTTTCTTTAAGTTCTCTTAAAACTTCTGTCATTACCCAGTTTGAAGATAATTTTGGATTTTTTGTATATTTTACAACCTCTTCAAAATAATCAGCAAGTTCAACTTCATCCGTTAATACATTTGCATCATAATCTGGTAATGCATAATCTGTTGTAAATCTATTTAATTTTGCCTCTTTTGATTCTGGCATTATTCCTTTTATTCTTTCAATCTCTTCATCTTTAATTACAAGTCTTTGAAGATCTGGCTCATTAAAATATCTATAATCCATTGCATCCTCTTTACTTCTCATAATTCTTGTAACTTGATTATCATCATCCCAAAGTCTAGTTTCCTGATCAATTACTCCACCATTGTCTATAACTTCAATTTGTCTTCCAATTTCATAATCTATTGCTCTTGCAACAGCTTTAAAAGAATTTAGGTTTTTCACCTCTACTCTTCTACCAAAAACCTTACTTCCTTTTTCCATTACAGATATATTAGCATCACATCTTAAAGAACCAAGTTCCATAGAAACATCACTAATACCTGTATATTTTATTGTACTCTTAAGTAAATTTAAATACTCATAAGCCTCTTCAGAACTTCTTAAATCAGGATCAGAAATTATCTCAAGTAAAGGCATAGAAGCTCTATTAAAATTAATTAACGACTCTTTTCCCATATGTATAGATTTTCCAGCGTCCTCTTCTATTTGAATTTGAGTTATTCCAACTGTTATCTCTCTACCTGAATTTAGCTTAACATCTAAATACCCTTTTTCACAGTAAGGAGTTTCAAATTGAGTTATTTGATAGTTCTTTGGTGTATCTGGATAGAAATAGTTCTTTCTATCAAAACCACTTATATTATTAACTTTACAATTTAAAGCAAGAGCTGCTTTTATTGCATATTCTACTACTTTTTTATTTAATTTTGGTAATGCTCCTGGGTGTCCTAAACATATTGGACAAGTGTGTGTATTTGAACTTGCATTATCATAGTCTGCATCACAACCACACCATACTTTTGTTCCTGTTTTTAACTGAAGATGCACTTCAAGCCCTATTACTGATTCCCATTGTTTTGCCATTATACTCTCTCCTTTAATGCTTGTTCAAAAGCATCTCCTGCTTTAAGTATTTCTCTCTCTCCAAATGCTCTTCCTAAAAGTTGAATTCCCACTGGTAATCCATCTGTTGTTCCTGCTGGAATTGAGATTCCTGGAATTCCTGCAAGGTTTGCTGGAATTGTAAATATATCCTCTAGGTATAATTCTACTGGAGTTTTCTTAGCATCTATTGAAAATGCTGGTCCTGGTGTTACTGGTGTAAATATAACATCCACTTGTTCAAAAGCTTTCTCAAAGTCATTTTTTATTAATGTTCTAACTTTTTGGGCCTTTTTAAAGTAAGCATCAAAGAATCCTGCACTTAAAACATAAGTTCCAACCATTATTCTTCTTTTTACTTCATCTCCAAAACCTTCACTTCTTGATTTTACATATAACTCTTCAATATTTGCTGGATTTTCAGTTCTATGACCATATCTAACTCCATCAAATCTTGCTAAGTTAGAACTAGCTTCTGCTGGTGCTAAAACATAGTAAGTTGGTGCTGCATATTTTGTGTGAGGAAGTGAAATCTCTACTATTTCAGCTCCAAGTGATTTAAACACTTCAAGAGATTCGTTAACAACCTTTTTCACACCTTCATTTAATCCATCTATAAAGTACTCTTTAGGAACCCCTATTTTCATACCTTTAATATCCCCAGTTAAAGAGTCTAAATAGTTTGGTACCTCTATCTCTTCAGCTGTTGAGTCATAATCATCTATTCCAGCAATTACATTAAGTGCAAGAGCAGCATCTTTTACAGTTTTAGTAAAAGGTCCAATTTGATCAAGAGATGAGGCAAATGCCATTAATCCATATCTTGAAACTCTTCCATAAGTTGGTTTTAATCCTACTACTCCACAAAATGAAGCTGGTTGTCTTATACTTCCACCAGTATCAGACCCTAAAGATATATAGCATTGATCTGCTGCCATTGAAGCTGCTGCTCCTCCACTACTTCCTCCAGGAACTTTATCTAAATCTCTTGGATTTTTTGTTCTTTTCTCATATATAGAAGTTGTTGTTGTTGAACCCATTGCAAACTCATCCATATTTGTTTTCCCAATTATAATAGCATCTGCTGCTTTTAATTTTGTAACAACAGTAGCATCATAAATTCCCTCATAACCTTCAAGTATTTTTGAAGCTGATTGAGATGGTTCTCCAATTGAAACCATATTATCTTTTATTGCCACTGGAACTCCTGCTAAGGCTCCTACTTTTTCACCATTTTTTATCTTCTCATCAACTATTTTAGCTTCTTCTAAAGCTTTTTCTTTTCTAAGAGATACAAAACTTCCTATTTCACCATCTGTTTCTTCTATTCTATTAAAAATAGCAGTTACAACTTCTACTGAAGTTAACTCTTTACTTGCTATTTTTTCTTTTATTTCAAAAGCTGTTAACTCATATATTTTTTTCACAGAAAAATCCTCCTTTAATTATTCTCCAACTACTTTTGGAACTATTAATGCCCCGTCTTCTGATGCAGGAGCGTTTTTCATTGCTTCCTCAGCTGTTAATGATGGTCTTATTACATCCTCTCTTAACTTAACTCCACCTTGATGTACTTGTACAAGGGGCTCCACTGAATCTGTATTAACTTCACTTAACATATTTATATATTCAAATATATTATTAAGATCTGTTTGAAATCTTTGAATCTCCTCTGCTTGAAATTCAAGTCTTGCTAATTTAGCAACATTAAGAACATCTTCTCTTGTTAAAGACATTTTTTCCTCCTATTTATCTTATAATGATTTTAAATATTTAACCTCATCTGATGTAAGTCTTCTATATTTCCCTACTTCTAAATCTCCAAGTCTAATCTTTCCAATTGCTTCTCTTCTTAAGTAGATAACTGGATGTTTTACAGCTTCAAACATTCTTCTTATTTGACGATTTCTACCCTCTCTAATAGCTACCATAACTTCACTTTTATTTGTATGTCTTTTTAATATTTTAGTTTTAGCTGGCAATGTTTCTCCATCTTCTAAAAGAAGTCCCTTTGCAATTCTAGATAAATCTTTATCTTTTATATCCCCTTTTATCATAGCATAATATTCCTTATATACTTCACCTTTAGGGTGAACAACTTTATTAAAAACATCTCCATCATTTGTTAAAATAATAGCTCCCTCTGTTTCAAAGTCAAGTCTTCCTATTGGGTAAACTCTATCTTTACAATCTATTAAATCAACAACAGTTCTTCTTCCTCTATCATCTTTTGCAGAACTTAAAACACTTTTAGGCTTATGTAATAAGAAGTAGTGCTTTCTATCTGATGTTGGTTTTTCAAAATCCTTCCCTTTAATTGTTATAGTATCTTTTTCAGTTACTTTTTGTCCAGGAGTTACAAGCTCTCCATTAACTTTAATATCTCCATTTTCTATTAGTCTATCTATCTCTCTTCTTGATGCGTACCCCTTTTGTGCTAGGTACTTATTAATTCTCATTTCTTCCATTTAATTTCTCCTTTATCTCACTGTAATTAGGTAACTCTTCAACAGAAGTCACTCCTAAGTACCCTAAGAATTTATTTGTTATTTCATATAAATTAGGCCTACCTATTGATTCTCTTTTCCCACAAATTCTTACAAACTTTCTTTCCTCTAAAGTTTGTATTACTCTATCTGTTGAAACTCCTCTAACTTGTTCTATTTCACTTTTAGTTACAGGTTGACGATAAGCTATTATTGACAGTGTTTCTAGTGCTGCATTTGAAAGCTTTTTAGGCTTCGCTTCTTGTTTAAAATACATATTAATTATATCACCACATTGAGGATTTGTAATAAAATAAACTAACTCCTCATGAATCTCTAAATTTATTCCTGTGTGTATTCTTTCCATTCTAAGTTCTTCTAAAATTCCAAGTATCTTATCTATAGATATAGAGAAAAACTTACTTAAATCTTTTATTTTTATCTCGTCTCCACCAAGTAGTAAGATAGATTCAATTTGCTCTTTTATTCCTATTTCTTTACCATTCATAAAAGTCCCCTATAATAAATATTTTCAATATATAAAAATATTTTTTCCGTTGTTATATTGTCTTTTGCATGAGAGTTATTGTAAAAATAGATAACTCTTTCTAAAATTTTATCACTTTGGACTAAATACCCATTTTCATATAAAATTAAAGCTAGTTGAAGATTCGCTACATATTTCACCCTATTATTTTCAGTTAAAACTCCAATTGGAGTTTGCACTTTTTTTAATAAAACATCTATATTTTCCTTTAAAATATCCTTTGGTAAAAGTCTCATATATTTTATATAAGATGATTTTTTTATCACATTTTGAGAATCTAGAATCTCACTTATTAAATTTTTTGCAACATCATCTTTTATATAGTCTATATTTTCCCATACAACTTTAGTATCTATTACACTTTCCAATAGATCTATAAATTCACAGTACATATAGCTATTTAACTTCCAATTACCTTCTCTATTTTCGATCTCCTCATAGCCTTTTTGTAAATTTTCTCTTAACTCTGGAATAATATTTTTTATAGTTTTATCCTTTGTTAAGTCAATGCCTCTAAGTTTTGCTATTTTTATAAAATAATAATAATAATATATTTTTTCCATTCCTATATTCTTTTTAAATAAAAGCTCTGAAAAAAAACTATTATCAAATTTATCTTTATTAATTATTGTATTTATATAAGTGTTTTTAAATAGTTTTCTTTTCCTCTGTTTATATCAAGTTTCGTTTGTACATAATCATTAGATTCTAAAAGATAAAAATCTCTCATTATTTTAATCATTCTCTTTGGTAAAAATCTAAACTTTGCATCTTGATCTTTCCAAAATACAAACTCATCATTAAGAATACTTGAGAACTCTTTTTTTTCTAACAAATTACTCTTTTGAAAATTTATAGTTAAAAAATCCCCCTTAGTATTTGGAAGTATTTTTTTTTCTACAAAAATTCTTTCACCAATTCTTTTTCTAAGACTTGTTTCTAAAAGTCTTAATTTAAACTTTTCTAAATCATTTTCAGTTGTTAAATAAACTTGACTATTTCTGTCTTTTTGAATATACATATTATCATAAACATAATCATATTTATCATTAACCATAGTTCCAGTTAGCTCAATTGGTGATATTTTATACAAAATTCTATAATTACCATTCCATTTAACTTTACTAAGATCTGTATATACATATAGATTTTTTTTATTTATATTTGATGCAATTATATATGTTGTAAAAGATTGTCCTAATATATTATATTTTAACTCAAACATATTTTTTCCTTCAACATACTTTGCCCTTGTATAATAATCTCTTGCTTTATAAATTTTGTAATCTTTCTCTAAAAAAACTTCAATATTTGCTATTTTATCACTGTGATAAATCTCTCCTCTAATATTTTTAATAATATTATTTTTTCCGTCATAAAAAAGAGCTATCTCACCATTACTAATGAGATAGTCAGCCCTCAATATTGAAAAAAAAGAAAAAAAGATTAACAATATTTTTTTCATAAAGCCCCTTTTCTTAATAATCACTCTCTGGTGAAATTAATACTCTCTTATATTTATCAAACTCTTTTAAAAGTTGTTGAATCCCATTTACAACAGCATTTAAAGGATCTTCAGATACAGTTACTTCCAATGTTAAAGCTTCTGCTATTCTCTTATCCATACCTCTTAAAAGTGCTCCTCCACCTGCTAAATAAACACCTTTCCTTTTTATATCTGATGACAATTCTGGAGGTGTTTTCTCTAGAATACTTTTTATCTCTTCTATTATAAGAACAATTGCTTCTTCTAAAGCTTCTGCTATTTCAGAAGAGTATACTTTTACATTTTTAGGTAAACCACTTAAGGCATTTCTTCCACTAATTTCAATGAATATATCCTCATCTAAATTTATAACAGCACCAACAGCTATTTTTATCTCTTCTGCTGTTTTTTCTCCTATAAATAGGTTATGTTTTTGTCTAATATAGTCAATTATTAAAGTATCAAACTTATCTCCAGCTATTTTTAAAGATGAAGTTTTAACAATTCCTCCAAGAGAAATCACTCCTATCTCTGTTGTTCCTCCACCAATATCCACAACCATATTTCCTTCTGGTTCAAATATATTTAAGCCAATTCCTATAGCTGCTGCCATTGGTTCTTCTATAAGATACGCTTCTCTTGCTCCTGCCTCTCTTGTCACATCCATTACTGCTCTTTTTTCTACTTGAGTTACTCCAGCTGGAACACATATAATTACTCTTGGACTAGATAGTGTTTTCCCTTTATTAACTATTTTATAAAACTCTCTTAACATTTTTTCTGTAATTTCATAATCTGCAATTACTCCATTTTTTAAAGGTCTTATAGCTTCAACAGTATGAGGTGTTCTTCCTATCATTTGTTTTGCTTTATCTCCAACTTCAAATATCTCTTTTGTTTTTGTATTTATTGCAACAACAGAAGGGGCATTCATTATTATTCCCTTATTTTTTATGCATATTAGGGTATTTGAAGTTCCAAGATCTATTCCAAGATCATCTGAAAATATCCCTAAAAATTTCCCTAGTAGTTTTTTCATATTACTCTCCTTTAAAATAATTTATATGTTTTTTATATCTGACA
Source organism: uncultured Cetobacterium sp. (assembly GCF_947039425.1). Taxonomy (GTDB): domain Bacteria; phylum Fusobacteriota; class Fusobacteriia; order Fusobacteriales; family Fusobacteriaceae; genus Cetobacterium_A. The sequence continues at coordinate 9,691 of NZ_CAMQYW010000049.1, forward strand.
CAGTAAAACCAATATTTTTTAATATATTCATAAATTTATTTATTGGAAATCCCATAATTGAAAAGAAGTCTCCATCTATTCTTTCAACAAAAACTGCACCTAAACCTTGAATTCCATAAGAA
>NZ_CAMQYW010000050.1 GCF_947039425.1 uncultured Cetobacterium sp.
ATCTACACCAGGACGTACACTCTTTCCCTACACGACGCTCTTCCGATCTCTCCAGAGTTTGATTCAGGAATACTTTGGAATGATAAGGATATAAATATAGAATGGAATTTTGAAAAGTATAATTTAAAAATAGAAGACATCTTATTATCAGAAAAAGATAAAAAATTGCAAACATTTAAAGAATTTGTTGAAAGTGGTGTTGTAATAGAATGATATTAATAACAGGATCTAATGGACAGTTAGGAACAGATTTAAAAAAGATATTAAAAAATAAAAATATAGAATTTATTGGAACAGATCATAAAGAGTTAGATATAACAAAGATAGATGATATTAGAAGATTTGTTCAAAATAAAAATATAGATGTAATAATAAACTGTGCTGCATATAATAATGTTGATAAGGCTGAAGAGGAAAAAGAGTTGTGTTATAAATTAAATGCCTATGTTCCAAGAGATTTAGCTTTAATAGCAAAAGAGATTAGTGCAGATTTTATAACTTATTCAACAGATTTTGTTTTTAATGGAGAAAAAAAATCTCCTTATATAGAGAAAGATTTAGTAGATCCATTATCAATATATTCTAAATCTAAATCAGAGGGAGAAAAACTTGTTTTAGAATCTTATGATAGAAGTTTTATTATAAGAACATCTTGGGTATTTGGAATGGGAAATAATAATTTTAATAAACAAGTCATTAATTGGAGTAAAGATAGAGATACTTTAGGAATAGTAGATGATCAAGTGTCATCACCTACTTACTCTTATGATTTAGCTTTATACTCTTTAAAACTTTTAAAAACTAAAAAATACGGATTATATCATTTAAGCAATGATGGAATAGCATCAAAATATGATCAAGCAAAATATGTACTAGAATCTATTGGTTGGAAAGGTATTTTAAAAAGAGCAAAAAGTAGTGATTTTATATTACCAGCTAAAAGAGCAGAGTATACAAAATTAGATAGTAGTAAATTAGAAAAAGTGATAAATGAAAAGTTACCATCTTGGAAAAGTGGAATAGATAGATTTTTACAAGAGATGAAAGAGAAGGGAGAACTTTAATGAAAACTTACTTAGTAACAGGAGCAGCAGGATTTATAGGAGCTAACTTTGTAAAATATATGTTAGGAAAATATGAAGATATAAGGATAATTATACTTGATAAACTAACTTATGCAGGAAATTTAGGAACAATAGAAAATGAATTGAAAGATTCTAGAGTAACTTTTTTTAAAGGGGATATTTGTAATAGAGAACTTGTAGAAAATATTTTTATGCAGGAAGAGATAGATTATGTTGTTAACTTTGCAGCAGAATCTCATGTAGATAGAAGTATAGAAAATCCTCAAATTTTCTTAGAAACAAATATACTTGGAACACAAAACTTAATGGAAGTTGCTAAAAAGTTTTGGAGTACAGGGAAAGATGAATTTGGGTATCCAGTATATAAGGAAGGGAAGAAATTTCATCATGTATCAACTGATGAAGTTTATGGAAGCTTATCTAAGGATTATGAAATTCCAAAAGAGTTAATACTAGATGAGAAAGTAGCTAAGATAGCGAGTGGTAGAAAGAATCTAAAAACATATGGAGAAAAAATGTTTACAGAAAGCACACCACTTGATCCAAGAAGTCCATATTCAGCTTCTAAAACAGCAAGTGATATGATAGTAATGGCTTATGGTGAAACATATAAGTTTCCATATAACATAACTAGATGTTCAAATAATTATGGTCCATATCATTTTCCTGAAAAACTAATACCTTTAATTATTAAAAATATCTTAGCTGGAAAAAAACTTCCAGTATATGGAAAAGGTGACAATGTAAGAGACTGGTTATATGTTGAAGACCATTGTAAAGGAATAGATTTAGTAATATCTAAAGCTAAGGCTCATGAGATATATAATATTGGTGGGTTTAATGAAGAGGAAAATATAAATATAGTAAAATTAACAATAGATACAATATCTAAAATAATGAAAAATGAGCCAGAATATCAAAAGATATTAACAACAGATGTTGAAAATATAAACTATAATTTAATAACATATGTACAAGATAGGTTAGGTCATGATGCAAGATATGCAATAGATCCAACAAAGATAGTAAGAGAGTTAGGATGGTATCCAGAAACATCTTTTGAAGTTGGAATAGAGAAAACAATAAGATGGTATTTAGATAATCAAAAGTGGTTAAATAATCTGTAAGAATAAATAAAAAAAGGTTGATCAAACTTAAAGTTTGATTAACCTTTTTGTTTATATTTTTAAATTAATATAGATTCCAGTGCCAACTCCTTCAATTTGAAAATTATTTCCACAAGCAATAAAAGTATCTCCAACAGCAAGAGTATATTCATTGTTATTAAGATGGATATGTTTTGGAGATTCAAGATTATAATATATATGTATTCCAAAATTATATTCCTTTTCGCCATTAAAATTGTTTTCAATAAACTTAAAATTTAAAATATCTATATTTTCTTTGTATATTAAATTAAAATCAATAGATTCGAAATTAGTATTACTTATGACCCTAGTATCTCCATTAAAAAAGATATGCGAATAAGGAAGTAGATGAGTTATGTCATTATTAATAGTTAAATTTAGTTCTCCTGTTAATAAAATTAGTAATCGTTTATAACCTGAAAAATCAGAAAAATTATATTTTCCAGGATTTATAGTGGCAGTTGATATTCTAAAATTAAAGTCAGAATCTATAGTGGAATTAGCAGGATAAATATAGATCTCTTTTGAGATACCACCGCTCCAAGAGTGTATTTTAGTTTCCTCATTTCTAATAATTTTATAATCCATTTATTTTGTCCCCCCTATATAGTAATACAATATAAGTATATAACTTATAAAAGGAAAAAAATCAAGGGCAAAATAAAAAATCCTCTAAAGGATTTTTATTATGCAATATGCTCGTTAATTTTTAAAATTTCATTTAAATCTATATTATCCTCATCTTTTGTAGCCTCGAGTCCTACAATAAGTAAGTCAAATAATTCATCCACATTTTTACCTTTTAGTAGCTCTTTTAATTCTAGTTCTGTCATTGGAACACCTCGCTAAAAAAATAATTATGAATCCTCTAATTTATAATACAAAGTTTTTAAAAATTAGTCAAATAAAAAGTATGGATTTTTTATAAAAAATGATATAATTTAAATATAAATGATTTTAAATAGAACAAGAGGTTTGTATGAAGAAAAAAATGTTGTTTTTCATGGTGGTTTTTTCAGTTTTTTTAATGGCGTATATTTCACCTAAAATGAGTAAAAATTTAAAGGGTGGACAAGTATTTAATCAAGAATTTATAAATGGAAAAGTTGTGAAAGTATTATCAGAAGATTTGATGTATGATCCTATTATGAAAGGGAAATATAGAGGAAGTCAAACTCTTGAGGTAATAATGGAAGAGGGGGAGTATAAAAATCAAAAATTCAAAGTATACAATTCTTTAAGTAGTCTTCATAATATATATGCAAAGGAAGGATTACAGGCTATTTTCACTATAAGAAAAGTTGGAGATAAAGAAACAGCTTGGTTATATAATTTAAAAAGAGATAGGGGAATATATGTTCTTATAGCTATTTTTATGAGTGCAGTAGTAATTCTTGGTAAAATGAAAGGTGTAAGATCTTTACTTGCTCTTATTTTTACAGGAGCAGTAATAGTTTATATTTTATTGCCTTTGTTATTTAAGGGAGTCGAACCAATTCCAATATCAATATTATTGTCATCAATAATAATATTAGTAAGTTTTTTATTAATAGGAGGATTTGATAGAAAAACTTATTCAGCAATAATAGGAACAATTTGTGGAATAACAATAGCAGGATTAATTTCCTATATATCTGGAAAATTTATGGATTTAACTGGATTAAATTTATCAGAGGGTGAACAACTCTTATACATAGCTAAAGAATATAAATTAAAAGTTGAAGGATTACTTTTTGTATCAATTTTAATAGCTTCTTTAGGGGCGGTTATGGATGTAGCAATGTCAATGGCTTCATCTGTAAATGAAATATATGAGCATAAACCACAGATAGAATTTAAAGAGTTATTTAAATCTGCAATGTCAATAGGAAAAGATATTGTAGGAACTATGATAAATACATTAATTCTTGCATTTGCAGGAGGATCCCTTCCATTGATGATGATGATTTGGGGGTATGGAATGACTTATAAACAATTTATAAATATTCCAGCAATAGCAATAGAGGTTGTGAATGCATTAGCAGGAAGTATAGGTATAATAGCAACTGTTCCTATAACAGCAGTTGTATCAATATTATTAATAAAAAGAGAAAGGGAGGATTAGTAGTGAAAAGTACAAAATTTTTCGTTTTAGGGGCTCTTTTATCAATGGTTTTTGTAGGCTGTGGAGAAAAAGAGAAAACAAAAAATGTGGAAAAAGTAGAGGTAAAAAAAGATATTAAGGAGTTTAAAGAAAATAGATTAACTCTTGAGAAAAAAATAATAAAAAAAGGGGAACCTGGATCTAAAAATGTTATTTTATCATTTGCAGCAACTTCAGATGTACATGGAAGAATTTATCCATATGAGTATGGTGTGGATGAAGTAGATCAAGATGCAGGATATGCAAAGACATATACAATTGTAAAAGAATTAAGAGATAGGAATCCAAATTTAATATTAATGGATATAGGAGATACAGTTCAGGATAATAGTGCAGAATTATTTAATAATTTAGAAACACATCCAATGGTAGAAGCGATGAATACTATGGATTATGATGCTTGGATACTTGGAAATCATGAATTTAATTTTGAAAAAGATTTTTTACTTAGAAATATAAGAAATTTTGATGGAGCTGTTATCTCAACTAATATTGAAAATGAAGATGATGGATCTAAATTTGTATTACCTTATCAAATATTTGATGTACAAGGTGTAAAAGTAGCCTTAATAGGTGCGCTACCTCCTCATGTACCAATGTGGGAAGCATCTGCACCAGAGCATTTTAAAGGATTAACTTTTGAAGATCCAATGAGTGCTGTAAAAGAAACTTTAGATGAGCTAGATGGAAAATATGATGTTTTAGTAGGGGCATTTCATTTAGGTAGAAAGGATGAATATGGAGCAACAGGAACATTTGATTTAGCTAAAGCATATCCACAATTTGATCTTATATTTGCAGGACATGAACATGCAAGATATGTTACAGAGGTTAATGGAGCTATGGTGTTAGAACCTGGTGCTTATGGATGGGGTGTATCAAATGGTGAGATAAAAATGGTTAAAGAAGATGGAAAATGGAAAATAGAAAATATAGTAGCTAAAAATATAGAAAGTACAAATGTATCTGCTGATAATGACATGTTAGAGCAATTTAAAGGAGTTCATGATAAATCATTAGAAGATGCAAATCAGGTTGTAGGAAAAATAAATCAGAAGTTTATTCCAAGAACTGATTATATAACAGGAGCGGATAAGGTAACAACTATGCCAACAGGTCAAATGGAAGATAATGCAATTGTTCAGTTAATTAATGATACCCAAAAATATTATGCTGATGCAGATGTTTCAGCAGCAGCAATATTTAATTTTGAATCAAATTTAGATGCTGGAGATTTTAAAAAGAAAGATGTTGCTTTTATTTATAAATATACAAATACCCTAATGGGTGTAAATATGACTGGAGAGAATCTGCTTAAGTATATGGAATGGTCAGCTAAATATTATAATAAAACTGAACCTGGAGATGTAACGATCTCATTTAATCCTAAAGTTAGAGGATATAACTATGATATGTTTGATGGAATAAATTATAAAATTGACATATCTAAATCAGAGGGAGAAAGAATAGTAGATCCTACAATAAAGGGAGAAAAATTAGATCCTAAAAAGATATATAAAGTAGCAGTTAATAATTATAGATTTGGTTCTCTTATGAATTTAGGATTAGTTAAAAATGAAGATAAATATTATGATTCATATGCGACATTGCAAGATGCAGGAAGAATTAGAGATTTGATAATAAAATATGTACAAGAAGAGATGAAGGGAGAGGTTACTCCTAAAATTGATAAGAACTGGAAAATAATAGGATTTGATAAAAATGTTTCTGGAAAAGAAGAAATTTTAGAAAAAATAAAATCTGGTGAGATAGTGATACCTATGTCTGAGGATGGAAGAACTCTTAATGTAAAATCAATTAATATTAACAAATTATAGAAGAATAGGAAGCTTAGCTTCCTATTTTTTTATTGTATGGTATATTTACTTTTTTTGTAATAAAAGATACAATAAAAAGATACACTAAAGGAGGAAGTATGAGAAAAATACTATTCATATATATTCTTTTTGTAAGTACATTATTTGCAACTGAAAGATATATTCCTAAAAATAGAGGAGAAGTAATTTATTTAAAAAATTTAAGGTCAGAAGAGATTACTTTGGGATTATCCAATGAAGAGTTTGCTGTAAAAAAAATAGATGGAATATCTTTAAATGATATTTTAATAGATATTTTTAAAAATTATTTACAATTAAATATAAAAATAAAAAAAAATAGAAAAAGTAAACTTTATAACATGTTAAAAAATAATGATATTGATATTGTAGGAGTTGTGACTCCAACAGAAGAGAGGAGAAAATATTGTGATTTTACAACAAGTTTATATGGAGAAAGTTTATATATTGTATCAAAGAATAAAGAGTTAAGTGATATAAAAACATTAAATAATAAATCTATTTTAGTTGAAAAAAATACAATATATGTAAAATATTTAGAAGAGTTTTTAAAAAACAATGATATTAAGATGAATTTAATTCAAGTTGATAAAATAAAAAATCAAAAGAATAATTTAATTTTAGAAAGTGCAGTAAATTTACAAAATACAGAAGGAAAATTGCCGATTGGGCATCTTCCAGATACGAGTATAGGAATAAGAGATGAATATAAGAGTCTTGTAAATATTGTAAATAATTGTTTAAGTGAAAAATATACAAATGTTTTAGAAGAGTATATTTATAAAAAAAATAGAGAAAATAATGTTAAGAGATTTAATAAAGAGCTAACTTTTCAAGAAAAGGAGTATTTAAAAAATTTAAAAGAGATAACAATTGAGTATGAAGATAGAAACAGTATATGTTATTTTTCTCAGAAAGATAATATTTACAAAGGAGCTATACCTAATTTAATGGAAAAAATAGGAGATGGCTTAGGAGTAAAAGTAAAAGTGTTGAATAAAAAAGTAAAAACTTGGAAAGAGATATTTAAAGATTTTGAAAATAATAAAATTATGGTACTACCATTATCAAAAAATAGTAAAAGAAAAAAAGATTATATTTTTGTAGATGATATTTATAATATGGATATTTATTGGGTTACCGATATTAGATTGAAAAGTGAAAAAGAGGTTGGGGTAGTAAAAAATACAATAGATGAAGAGGTTGCTAAAAAATATTTTTTTAATGAACAATTAAAAAAGTTTGATACATATGATGAATTATATAGTGCTTTAAATAATGGTAAATTGACATCGGCAATACTTTTTGATATAGATGATTTAGATAATAAATTTTTTAGCTTTGAATCTATGGAAAAAATTCATATAAATTTAGCTTTACACAAAAACGATAAAATTCTAAGAGATATATTAAATAAAGCAATAAAAATACTTGTAAATAAAAATGAGATATTAAAAGATGCAGGAATAAAAGAAAGAAGAGAGCTTCTTGAAAAAATAGAAATAGAAAAAAATCAAAAGAATAAATTAATATTTTTTCTTATATGTATTCTGATTTTTTCTGTAATTACGACTTTTAAATGTATCAAAAACAGAAAAAAAGCTATAAAATTATTAGTAGATCCATTGACAGGACTTTTAAGTAGAACAGTATTTGATGATTTCTGTAATAAAAAGAATTATTTAGAAGGGACTGCTATATTCATAGATTTAGATAATTTTAAAAATTCTAACGATACTTATGGGCATAATATAGGAGATGAAATTTTAAAAAATGTATCAATTCATTTGAAAAATATATTTAAAAATGATTATATATTTAGAATTTCAGGTGATGAATTTTATATATTTAATATCTTTGATTTGGAGAAAAAATTATTTGAATTGCAACAAAAAATTAAAAATGATCAGTATTTAACAAATTATAGAATATCATTAAGTGTTGGTTACTTTAAAAAAACAAAGGATATATCTTTAAAAAGTTCTTTTAAATATGCAGATTTATCAATGTATGAGGCGAAATTAATAGAAGGTTATTCTATTTATGAAGGTAAAAAAGAATTTATTTGTAAAAAGAAAAGGGAACAAATAATAAAGTTAAACTTAAAAAAATTAGGAGAAGAAGATATATTCGTAGCATATCAACCTAAGGTTCTTCTTGAAAACAGAAATAAAATAATTGGAGTAGAAGCTTTAGCTAGATGGAAAAATAGTGAATTTGGATTAATATCTCCTGGAGAGTTTATTCCAATAGCGGAAAAAATAAAACACATACACTATATAGATTATAAAATTGCTGAAATATCAATAAAAACTTTAAGAGAATGGTTAGATAAAAGAATTGTAGGAAAAGATTTTATACTTTCTTTTAATTTATCAATGTTAACTTTTGAAAGAGAAGATTGTGTAAAAAAAATAAAAGATCTTTTATTAAAATATAAAATTAATGGAAGGAATATAGAGATAGAAATAACAGAAAGTTTATTAATATCAAATATAAAACTAACGTTAGAAAAAATGAAAGTATTTAAAGAGATAGGAGTAACGTTTTCTTTAGATGATTTTACAACAGGCCATTCAACAGCATCAGTTTTATCAATTTTACCAATAGATATAGTAAAGTTTGATAAATCTTTAATCGATTCTTTTAATGAGAAAAAAGGTAAAATAGTTTATAATGTACTTGTAAATCTAATAAAAGGGTTAAATTTAAAAATAGTAGCAGAAGGAATTGAAAGTGAAAATCAATATAGATTTTTAAGAAATAGAAAAGTGGATTATGGACAGGGATATTTATTTTCAAAACCTTTAAAAAAAGAGGAGTTTGAAAAATTTAAAATAATATGTGACTTAATGGGGAGGAAGAGTGGAACTATTAAAATTTAAAAAAAATTTAGTTGAAAAAGTATGGGGAGGAAGAAAATTTAAAGAAAATTTAAATTTTGAATTACCAACCTTAGACTTGTATGGAGAATCTTGGGAAGTAAGTTGTCATCCTATGGGAATGTCATTTGTAGAAAATGGAAAATTTGCAGGAAAATCTTTAAATGATTTATTTATAAAATATAAAGAGAGATTAGTAGGAGAAGAAATTATAAATAAATACGGAGAAAAATTTCCGCTTTTAATAAAATTTTTAGATATTAATGATAAATTATCAGTACAGGTTCATCCAAGTGATAAATATGCTTTGGAAGTGGAAAATGAATTTGGGAAAAGTGAAGTTTGGTATGTTATGGAAGCTAGTGACAATGCAAAATTAATTTTAGGATTAAAAAAAGAGATAACATGTAATGATTACAAAAAAAAAATAAAGAATAAAGATTTTACCAATCTCTTTAATGAGATAAAAGTAAAAAAAGGTGATTTTATTGATGTAAAACCAGGGGTTGTTCATGGTACATTAGAAGGATCTATTTTAATTTGTGAAATTCAACAGAATTCAGATATGACATATAGAATATATGATTTTGATAGAGAAGTCAATGGGAAAAAAAGAGAGTTACATTTAA
>NZ_CAMQYW010000051.1 GCF_947039425.1 uncultured Cetobacterium sp.
AGTTTTAATGGTTCTGATGAATCTCATAAAAGTAGAAATATTGGAATGGAAATTAAGAAAAATTTTATTCTTAACGATATTTTTAGAAATAGTAAAATAGAAAATATTTCTAATTCTTGGATTAAAGGAAGAGTATATATTGATAATAATAATAATGATAAATATGATATAGATGATGTTCCAATGAACGATTTAGAAATTTATATTCAAGGGAAAAGAGTAAAAACAGATAAAAATGGAAAATATATAATGGAAAATATAAGCTCTAATAGTAAATTTAAAATAAAATTGGATAAAACTTACATTGATCCATTATTACATTATAAGGAAAATATTAACTATAAATTAATGCCATCTACGGGAATGGAAGTTAATATTCCTCTTCAATATACAGTTTCATTAAGTGGAAATATTATATTAAAAAATAAAGATATAGAATTACTAAAATTGTCAAATATTTATAGTAAAATAGAAATTAAATTATTAAAAAATAATAAGATTATTAAAATTTCAAGACCTGAATATGATGGATATTTTAATATTGATAATATATTAAAGGGTGAATATGAACTAAAAATAGAGAGTAAAAATTCTAAATTTATAATTAAAGAGAAAATTAAAAAAATAAAAATAGATTCAAAAGAGATTGATAATGGATATATTGATCTAAAAGATATTATATTGTTAAAAAGAGAGGATGAATAGGATTGAAAAAAATATTTGTTATATTTATTCTGTTTTTTATTAAAGGATTTTCAGAAGAAAGTGTTAATTTTTATCCTAGTATTTCATATGATTTAAAAAAAATAATTGAAATAGACTCTAATTTAGATGTAATAAATTTTGGAACCATAATTTATGGAAGTATTGGAAGGGTTTATGGACATAAGATAAGATTAAATGGAACAGGAAAAATGAAATTAGTTTATGAAGCTAATAGAGATCTAAACTCTTTAGGAATAAAGATTATGCAAAGTAGTGAAAATTGTATTGGACAGTATGATAAAGAGATAGGATATGAATATTTTTGGAATACTTTTCAAAGTGAAGTTAAGAATTTAAAAGGAACTGAGATTATATTTACAGCATATTATGATGATTAAAAAATGGAAGCAATAAAATTTGCTTCCATTTTTTTAATTAAAAGGATACCAAAAACCTTTGAAAATATTTAATTTTGCATATATAGAGATACTTATAAGTAGAATCATAGAAAGAAAAACAAAAGCATCAGCTTTTTTATACTTTTGTCCACTATACCATGTTCTTTTTTTATTACTTCCAAAACCTCTTAAGTCCATAGCATTAGAAATGACTTCAACTCTATTTAAAGAGGATAAAACAAGAGGTAAAAGAATAGTATTATAATTTTTTAATCTTTTTATTAAAGAAGCATCTCCTTTTCTAAAGGGAACTCCTCTAGCTTCTTGAGCATGCATAATATTTGTAAATTCCTCTTTTACGTCAGGGATATATCTAAGAGCAATATTAATTGCATAAGCTACTTTATAAGAAACACCAATTTTATTTAAACTACTAGCAAATTTACTTGGATGAGTAGTAAAAATAAATAGCATCATAATAGGAAATATAGCTAGATATTTCATAGAAAGAGTTATTGCAAACCAAACAGTTTCTAAAGAAAGCGTAATTCCTTTAATTGTAATTAGTGGAGTTGTTGTACCTGTTAAAGTAGAACCATATTCAGGTGTAATTACAATTAAAAATAAAGAGTTCATAATTGTAAACATAATTATAAATAAAAATAGAGGTTTAATAGATTTAAATGGAATTTTAGCTATTTTTAATAGAAAAAACCCAAAAAGAAAAAATCCTAGAAAAACTCTAAAATCATTGAATAAAAAAACTGATGCTGTCCAAATTAAAAGCAAAATAAATTTTATACTTCCATCTATTTTATGTATTGGAGAATTTGTATCTATATATAAAGTTCCTGATCTAGACATTAGAATCCTCCTTTCTATTTTCATGATTAATAAAAGTGTTCATAAGTATTTCAGGTTCTATATTCATAAGTTCAGCCATTGAAGATAAAGATGTTTCTTTTAAACGAGATTTTCTCATTAACTCTTTTTCTCCTAGAATAACAGAAGGATGATTATTTGCAATAATTGTTCCTTGGCAAAGAACAATAGACCTATTAGAATATTCTAGGGCTAAATGCATATCATGAGTTATAAGAATTATTCCAACTCCTTTTTTAGCAATCTCTTTAATAAATTGCATAAACTCTTTATAACGTTTATAATCTTGACCAGCAGTAGGTTCATCTAAAATAAGAACTTTAGGTTCTAAAGCTAAGATAGATGCAATAGTTAATCTTTTTCTTTGACCATAACTTAAAGAGGTAACAGGCCAATTTTTAAATTCATATAAACCACAAACTTTTAAAGCTTCCTCAGCTCTCTCTCTTATATTTTTAAACTCTCTTATTTTTAAGCCAAACTCAACTTCTTCCAAAAGAGTTTCTTGAGTGATCATGTGATTAGGATTTTGCATAACATATCCTATTTTTTCTCCTCTTTTTCTAATATTTAATTTATTAATATTTTCATTAGAAAGAAGAATATCTCCAGAAATAGCTTTTTCAATTCCAGTAATAACTTTACATAAAGTTGATTTTCCAGCACCATTGTTTCCCAGTAATGATAGGATTTCTCCTTGATGTAAAGAAAAATTAATATTTTCTAAAATAGGGTGGTTTTTATCATAACTAAAACTTAAATTTTTAACTTGAAGAATTGTTTGAGAAAAATTATTTGTTTTTGTTTTTGAAGAGTTACACCAATTATTAACTTTTTCAATATTATGTTGAGTTCCTACTTTAGCAAGAGGATAAATAATATCTTTTTTGATATCTATTCCAGCATATTTTAAAGCTTCTATATATAAAGGTTCTCTAAGACCATAAGCTCGAAATATATCTTTTTTAAATAATTCTTCAGGAGTTCCATTGGCAACAATTTCCCCTTTATTTAAAATAATAACTCTATCAAAATTTTCTTCTAAAACATCTTCTATTCTATGTTCAATAACGATAATTGTTTTTTCAGTATTTTTTTGGATGTGTGATATTAATTTCATAGCATGTTTTCCACTTTCAGGGTCTAAATTAGCTAGTGGTTCATCAAATAAAAGAATATTAGCAGGACTTCTCATTATTCCAGCAAGAGATACAGATTGTTTTTGACCTCCAGAAAGTTCTTGAGGGCTAAGATTTATAAATCTTTCCATATCAACTGTTAAAAGAGCTTCTTTAGTATTTTTAATCATTTCTTCTTGAGAAACTAAATTATTCTCATCTATAAAAGAAACATCTTCACCAACGCTTAAACCAATAAATTGACCATCTTGATCTTGAAGAACTGTACCAATATGTTTACTAATTTCAAAGATGCTTGTTTCATATGGAAATAAGTTATTAACAAGGAGAGAGCCTTTAAATCCTCCCTCTTTAGAGAAAGGAACAATACCATTTAAGCAACTTCCTAAAGTAGATTTTCCACTACCACTAGGACCTGCAATTAGAACTTTCTCACCTTTTTTTATACTGAGATTAATATTTATTAATGTTGCCTCAGCTTGATTTATATATTTAAAAGTAAAATTTTTAAATTCTACTACGTTAATCATAAATTTCTCCTTTTTTACTCATCTATTTTTAGATTGGAATATTTCTTTTTACGAGTACCAATACCTATAATTATAGGTATTCCAAGTGTTGCTGTAACAATAAAGTTAGTTAATGTAGCAAGTGCGATTTGTATCCATACTTTTTTTGCAGGTTCACCATAAAAATAAACATCTCCAATATAAGCTGCTAATCCAGCAAAGATCATTCCTAAAATAGCATAGATGTACATTTTAAAAATATGCTTTTTTGTAATTTGACCAGTTTCCAGAGAAAAAGATGGATCAAGAGATATAAAACCTCCAAATAAACCAATAACAGCAGATAAAAATACCCAACTGAACCAAACACTTCCCCACATAATCATATCATTTAAAGCATGTCCAACAAAACCAACAAAAAATCCAACAACAGGACCAAAAATAGCTCCAAAAATAGTAAGTAGAGCAACAGCTATTCTAAAAGATGTATTGGGCCCAACGGGAATAGCAACACCAGATAAAACACTATATAGTGCAGCACCAATACCAATAGCTACAACATTTTTTGTTGAAAACAATTCTTTTTTCTTTATATAATATCGAAAACCATCTTTATCTTCATATGATTTAAACATATTTTAACATCTCCTTTCTTTTTTTAAAATCTTTCATATATAGGTAAATAAAATCCCAAAATTCTTTTTTATGATGAGGATATTTTAAATGAGCTACTTCATGAAAAGCTACATATTCAATAGCTTCAATAGGCTTTTTTATAAGCTCTAAGTTCAAAGTAATAATTTTACTTGCTGGTCTACAAGAACCCCATTTTGTTTTCATTTTTCTAATTTTAATTTGAAAAATAGTCTCATCAGTAAGATTTAAGTATTTTGAAATAGTTTCTTTAAAAATAATAGAAGCTTGAACTTTATACCAATTATATAAAAGTTTTTTTATTTTTTCTTGAGAAAAATCACCACTATAATTAATAGAGATATTCTGATTATTGATTGCAACAGAATTCTTTGAGTTACTAAAAATTTGTAAGGTATATTTTATACCAAGATACTCTATATTGTCTCCATTTTTATAAGATTTGTCAACCTGTTTTAATGGAAAATCTTCAAATTTTTTAATATTTTTTAAAATCCATTCCTCTTTTTCTTTTAAAAAATTATCTATAAATTTTTTTGGAGTATTTTTAGGAACTGATAATAGAACTTTACCATTATTTTTAACTTTAAGAATGATATTTTTAATATCTTTTTTATAAATAGTAATATTGAATTTCATTAAAACTCCTTTTAAATAAATTTATATTATATTTTACCATAAAATAAATAAATTTGACAAAAGATACATGTAGGAAGTATATAAAAAGATTAACAAAATAAAAAAGGAGGGTATTATGAAATCAAAATTATTTCTAGTATCAAGTTTAATTTTAATAGGAGGAACAGTAGAAGGAGCAGTAAAAAAAGATGTTAAGTTTACAGAAAAAACTTATGGTGTTTGTTCAAAAGAGATGACAGTAGATGTTAAAGATGGAAAAATAGTATCTTTTTCAGCTGATAGAGGGTGTCCTGGAAATTTAAATGCTATATCTAAACTATTACCAGGGATGGAAGTAGATAAGGTTATTGAATTACTAGATGATAATCCTTGTGCAGGAGCCCCAATAAAAGGTTTAAGTTCATGTATGGATAATATGGTAGAAATGTTAAAGTACCATGTTAAAGGGGAAGGGGAAGGACATATAAAAGAGTTAAGAAAGAAACAGAAAGCTCAAAGAATAGCATTTTCTTATGAAGGGCATATTTGTACAGGCTGCGGGTTATGTGATGCACAATTTTCTTAGATAAGATATTTAAAAGTCCATTAATTTGGACTTTTTTTATTTATTTAATTAAGATAGGTAGAATTAATTTTAAAGAATTGAATGATAGTTGAATTTATGATTAGATATATCTACAGATAACTTATTAATGGAGGGACATATGCTTTACTTAGAAAATCCAAAGGAGTTTAAAATAAATAGAATTAGCTCTCATTCTACACATGAATATATTAGTGGGAATATAGAATGGAAAAAAAGTTTAAATGGAATATGGGAATTTTTATATATGGACTCAAAAGAATGGAAAAGCATAGAGGTTCCAGGCCATATTGAACTTCAAGGTTATGGAAATCCGCAATATGTAAATACAATGTATCCATGGGATGGAAAAGAAAATTTAAAGCCAGGAGAAGTTCCAAAAAATAATCCATTTGGAGTTTATAAAAAAGAAGTAGAAATTCCAAATGATTGGAAAGAGAAACCTATTTTTATATCTTTTCAAGGAGTTGAATCTAATTTAGAACTATATTGTAATGGACATTTAGTTGGATATAGTGAAGATACATTTACACCTAGTGAATTTGAACTTACAGATTATATAAAGCCAGGTAAAAATGAGATAACAGTAAAAGTTTCAAAGTGGTGTAGTGGCAGTTGGTTAGAGGATCAAGATTTTTGGAGATTTTCAGGAATCTTTAGAGATGTCTATTTATATTCAATTCCACAAGTACATTTAAAAGATGTATTTGTAACTTCTGATTTAGATTTACATTTAGGAATAGGTCAATTAAAAACAGAGATGAAATTAATGTCATTGGAAGAAAGAAAAATAGATATAAATATAAAACTTATTGATGGAGATAAAGAGGTATTAAGTTTTAAAGAAACTGATATTTTAATAGAGGAAAAAAGAACAATATTATTGAGTAAAGAGATAGAAAATCCAAAATTATGGAGTGCAGAAACACCTAATTTATATTTATTAGAGATTATTTTAATAGATTCAGAGTCAAAAGAAATTATTGAAGTTTGTAAAGAAAAAATAGGATTTAGAAAAATTGAGATAAAAAATAAAATTTTGTTAATCAATGGAAAAAGATTAGTTTTTAAAGGTGTAAATAGACATGAATTTAATTGCTATAATGGAAGAGTAGTAAGTGAAGAGGATATGTTGTGGGATATAAAATTTTTAAAAGCAAATAATTTTAATGCTGTTAGAACATCTCATTATCCTAATGATAATAGATGGTATGAGCTTTGCGATGAATATGGAATATATGTAATAGATGAAGTGAATTTGGAAAGTCACGGAACTTGGCAGATACTTGGAATGCCTAATCCAGAAAACGTTATTCCTAATAATGATCCAGAGTGGCTTGAAAATATATTAGACAGGTCAAAGTCAATGTTTGATAAAGATAAAAATCATCCATCTATAGTTATGTGGTCACTGGGAAATGAATCTTTTGGTGGTGAAAATTTATATAAAATGTCAGAATACTTACGTAATTTAGATTCAACAAGACCAATACATTACGAGGGAATTTATTGGGATAGAAGATATGATAAAACTTCTGATGTGGAAAGTAGAATGTATGCTAAAGTAGAGGATATTGAAAAATATTTACAAGAAACTCCAGAAAAGCCATTTATATTATGTGAATATAGTCATGCTATGGGAAATTCCAATGGAAATCTTCATAAATATGTTGAGCTTGAAGAGAAGTATGAAATGTATCAAGGTGGATTTATATGGGATTATATAGATCAAGCAATTATAAAGAAAACAGATGAAGGTGAAGAGTTTTTAGCGTATGGAGGAGATTTTGGAGATAGACCTACAGACTATAATTTTTGTGTTAATGGATTAGTATATGCTAATAGAGAAGCTTCTCCAAAAATGCAAGAAGTAAAACAATTATTTTCAGATTATAAAATAGTTGTAGATAAAGATAATTTTACTATAAAAAACAAGAGTTTATTTACAAATATAAATAAATATAATACTGTAATAAAATTATTTAAAGATGGAAATGAAATTTTTAATGAAACTAGAATACTTGATTTAGAAGCTCAAAAAGAAAAGAAGTTTAAATTAGATATTAAAATTCCAAAGGATAGTGGGGAATATATTATAGAAGTTTTATTAACATATATGGAAGATAGAGAGTATGTTAAAAAAGATTCAGAGATTACTTTTGGACAATTTATTTTTAGTAAAAAAGAAAAGAGAAAACAAGAGGAGTTATTAGATAAAAATCTAACTTTAATAGATGGTGGATTTAATATAGGAGTAAAAGGGGAAAATTTTAATGTTATTTTCTCAAAATCTTATGGAGGATTATTATCTTTAAATTATTTTGGTAATGAATATTTAGAGGAGATAGTACGTCCTAACTTTTGGAGAGCTTGTACTGATAATGATAGAGGAAATAAAATGCAGTATAGATATGCACAGTGGAAAATTGCATCTCTTTATTCTGTAGTAGAAAACATAGAAATAGTAGAAAATAAAAAACATATAGATATAATATATAATTATATGCTTCCAACAACACCAAGTACAAATTGTATTATAAAGTATAGTGTTTTTTCTTGTGGAAAAATTAAAGTGAATATGGAATATTCAGGAAATAATTTAATGACAGATATTCCTTTATTTGGTATGACATATAAGTTAAATAAAGAGTATAATAATATAAAATGGTATGGAATGGGACCAGAAGAAAACTATATTGATAGAGTACATGGAGCTAAACTTGGAATATTTGAAACAACAACAGAAAAGAATATGAGTAAATATATTATTCCTCAAGAGTGTGGAAATAGAATTGGAAATAGATGGGTAGAAATAAAAAATTCCAATGGGAGCGGAATAAAAGTAAGCGGAGAAACTCCATTTGAATTTAGTGCACTACCTTATGGAGTTCATGAAATTGAACAAGCAACTCATCATTATAAATTACCAAAACCTACTTATACAGCATTAAATATAAATAAAATACAGATGGGTGTAGGTGGAGATGACTCATGGGGTTCTAAAACTCATGAAGAATATTTAGTATTTGGAAAAGAAAAAATAGAATTTGAATATACAATTGAAATAATTTAAAATATGCTCCTTTTTAGGAGCATATATATTTTTTAAAAAATATGTTGACAAAATATAAAAAATGCGATATAATTTTTATGTATTAAGGGAACTTAATCACATGCGTCATTAGCTCAGATGGTAGAGCACACGACTTTTAATCGTGTTGTCACTGGTTCGAGCCCAGTATGACGCACCATTTTTATGCTCCGTTCGTTCAACGGTTAGGACAATAGATTTTCACTCTATAAACAGGGGTTCGATTCCCCTACGGAGTACCACAAAAATTAAATAAGTATGGTGAGGTTCCCGAGCGGCCAAAGGGATCAGACTGTAAATCTGACGGCTACGCCTTCGAAGGTTCGAATCCTTCTCTCACCACCACTTATGCCGCTTTAGCTCACCTGGTAGAGCAACTGACTTGTAATCAGTAGGTAATTGGTTCGACTCCGATAAGCGGCACCATTTATGAAAGCATAACACTTAATTTATTAGGTGTTTTTTTTATTTTTTGTAATAGAAAAAAAGAGAATGAAAAGTGATGATTTACAGTTATAAAAAATCATTTTATAATAAATTTATTTAAAATAAATTTAGGGGGATAAAAAATGAAACTAACAGAAAAATCATTGGAAAAATATGGTGTAGATTTTAAAGTATCTCAAGAAAAATTGATTGGTGGAATACATGAGGCTTTAAAAAAAATAGATACAAATTTAAAAGTCTTTATAGATAATTACCCAAAAGCAGCAAGTGTTAATAATATATATCCTTCTATGAAAAATGGTGAGGAAGTTGATGATTGGACATCAGGGTTCTGGACAGGAATGTTATGGTTGTCATATGAGTTAACTTATGATGAAAAGTATAGAAAGTTAGCAGAGTATCAATTGAGAAGTTTTAAATCTAGAATTGAAAATAAAAAGCATTTAAATCATCACGATATAGGGTTTTTATATTCTTTATCAGCAGTTGCACAAAATATTGTAACTGGAAGTGAAGTAGCTAAAGAGGTTGGAGTAAAATCAGCAGAGCATTTAATTGGAAGATTTAAAGAGAAAGGTGAGTTTATACAAGCTTGGGGAGATTTAGATAATCCAAATGATTATAGATTAAT
>NZ_CAMQYW010000052.1 GCF_947039425.1 uncultured Cetobacterium sp.
CATATAAATTTAAATTAATTCTAAATATCTATCTAAAGTTTCTTTTAATTCCAATGTAATAACTTGAACAAGTTCACCATTATTTCCATACATACAAGCTCTATCTAAAGCTTGATGGTATGCCTGTTTATTTTTACTTTTTATTACTATTGGTGGATATCCATTTCTCATAAGCTCTAAATTTAAAAGAAGTTCTGATGTTCTTATATTTTGCTCTGGAAAAGGTTGAATCATTAAAAATATAGTTTGAACTAAAACTGCCCTAACTATTAAATTTTCATTTTCTTTTTTTATATTATACCACTCTACAAAATTAGCCATTTCTTCTTTTATTTTTGTATATTTTGTATAAGTATATTTTAATCCTGCTATATCGGTATTTCTATTTCTATAATTAGAATAATTCTTATCAAATTCACCTTTTTCTAGAATAGAGTGTAATGTTTTTATTTGTATCTGTGTAAAAGGTTCATCTTTTTTTATAATATCGTCTAAATAAAATAGTGCTTTTTGATAATTAGAAATCCTTAAATGCTCTTTTATAGTTTTGCCACCTACAGTTATTCCACTTAAAACTGTTTTAGTTTCTGCTAATGACAAAGTATTCTCTTCACACTTATTCCAGTTGTATATCCATTCAAGAAATGTATTATCTCTTAAATCTTTAAAAACTCTACGGTTTAGAGGTTCATTCTCCTTTAATTGTTCTTTTTTTGCTTCTAAAATATAAAACAATCTATTACCTCCTCTGTTGCTTAATATATCATTATACCCCTTATTTCCAATAAGTTCAATTTATTTAATTAAAAAAATCTCTATAAACACTTAAAAATGTTTATAGAGATTTTTTTTTAATCACTTTATATTAATAATTACTTGGCTGTATCATAAAATATGATCTTGGATGTTTACATACTGGACAAACAAATGGTGATTCTTCTCCATCATGTATATGCCCACAATTCATACACTCCCACTTTACAGCTTCCTCTCTTTTGAAAACTTTTCCAGATTCTATATTGTTTAATAATTCTCTGTATCTAGCTTCATGATGAGCTTCAATCTTTGCAACTTCATCAAAAAGATTTGCAATTACATCAAATCCTTCTTCTCTTGCTTCTTTAGCAAAGGTAGCATACATATCTGTCCACTCATAATTTTCACCCTCTGCTGCTGATTTTAAATTTTCCATAGTAGAACCCATTACTCCACCGTGTAAAAGTTTAAACCAAATTTTTGCATGCTCTTGCTCATTATGTGCTGTTTCTTCAAATAATTTTGAAACTTGTACAAATCCATCTTTCTTAGCCTGTCCTGCAAAATATGTATACTTATTTCTTGCCATTGATTCTCCAGCAAATGCCTCTAATAAATTCTTTTCTGTTTTTGTCCCTTTAATATCCTTAACTTCCATATATCCTCCATGTGTTTAAATTTGTCATTATTTCTTTTTTGTAATCTTTACAAATTTATAATACAACAATATACCAATTTTGTCAATAAAAAAACTACAATTTTTATTAAACTGTAGTTTTTTCTTTTTTTATTTTTCAGATAATAGAGCTGCACCCATAATTCCTGCATTATTTCCAAGTTCACCAATTTTAATTTGTAAATCAATAAGAGCATTATCAAGTGTATATTTTTTAAGCTTTTCTCTCACACTATCAAGTAAAATATCTCCAGCTAAAGCAACTCCACCAGATAAAATTACAACTTCTGGATTTATAAGATTTAAAACATTTCCAATTCCCATTGCTAAATATTCTGATACATAGTCAACAATATCTAAAGAAAATTTGTCACCTTTCTTTGCTTCATCAAAAATATGTTTTGCTTCTAATTTATTAAGATCTCCATGTATAGCTTCATATAACCCATTATTCTTATTTATCATAAGCCTTGATATTGCTTCTCTAATAATTCCTGTTGCTGAAGCATATGCTTCAAAACACCCTTTTTGTCCACAGCCACAAAGCTTTCCATTTTGTACTAACTTCATATGCCCTATCTCTCCACCTACTCCATTAGCTCCTGATATAAGTTTTCCATCTATAAAAATTCCTCCACCTATACCAGTCCCTAGAGCAATAGTAACACTTTTAGAAAATCCTTTTCCAGCTCCAAATATTGTCTCTCCAAGAGCAATAACATTAACATCATTATCAAGTTTAGTTTTAACTTTTGAAATATTCTCCATTTTTTTACTAATATTTATATTCCTTTCCCAAGGAAAATTTGCAAAAAATCCTACAATTTCTTGATTAATAACAGGTCCTGGAATACCCATTCCAATTCCTTCTATATTTTTAAAATCAATATTATTTTCCTGAGCCATTTCTAAAACTGTATTCCAAATCTTATTTAAACTAAAATCAACCCCTTTTATTGATTCTGTTTTTATACTTGTATTTGTAAGAAGATCTCCTTTTCCATTTAATATTCCTATTTTGCTATTAGTACCACCAATATCAATTCCAACAAAATATTTCATATTCCCTCCCGTATTTGTATTTTATGTGTAATTATTTTTAATTGTTATATTTACCTTCTAATTTAGCCATATCTAATATATGACCATCTATACTTTTATATAGTTCATTTAAATAAAATCCACTTTTTAAACTTAATTCTACATCTAAAGCATAAAGTTTTATTGTATATGTATGTGTTTTATCTGGAGGTGCTGGTCCACCAAAATGACTTGCATCACCTTGATCTAATCCACCCATTGAAGATATCCAACTATTAACACCTTGAATTAAATTTTTATCATCTAAGCTAGCATTTTCTTTTAATTCTAAATATTCCTTTGGAATAATTGTAACCCAGTGTATCCAAGAAAATCCTGTTACTGGAATAGCATCAAAATCTTCCATAACCAATGCATAGGATTTTGTGCCTTCTGGTATTGTTTCCCATTGTAAAGGTAAAGATTTTGAAGGCATTCCCTTTAAATTTTGATCTCCGTACTTACCATACTTTTCTTCAATATAACCATCTTTGATTCCTGAACTTATTATTTTCATAATATATTCCTCCTTAATATTTTTTATAAAACTTCCCACGCGTGGGAAGTTTTATACTAAAAATTTTTTAATAACTTTTGTAATCTATTTTTTTCTTTTTCTAAATTAATAATTTCAATTTCAATCTCATTTAATCTATAAATAACTCTTTTTTTTTCAACAATTTTAGGATCCTCTTTAAAATCTATAACCTCAATTTCATTTTTATTTATATTTTCTAAAATATTAAAAATTTTATCCTGTTGCTCACTTAAAGGTAAAGTAAATATCTCAATAACATCTTTTTCAGAAGAGGACTTTTCTATTTTTTTTATATTTGCCACAGCTCTTTCACTTAATTCAAATAGATCCACTGTACTATATTTTAAATATAATTTATATCTATCAATAAATCTATATACTGTAGTTTTAGACAAATTCAAACTATTTATCCAAAGTAAAAAATTTCTATTTTCACTTTTAGTAAATATCTCTTGAGAATCATATAAAGCCTTTGAAAGCTTCATTATCTCTTCCCCTATTTTTTTATTAGAACTTATTATTATTTGTTCATTTAATACTAGTTCATTTATCTCATTTTTATTTTCTATTCCAAGTTTCATATAATCTATATTTGTTTCATAAACTGAAACTTTTGTTAATCCACTAGCTTTTAATGAAGAATTATTCTTAAACATATTCCCAGCAAAATCCTTAGCCAAGGACAATCACCTCTCTACTTAATATCTCCTCACATAAACTAGCATAGTCATCTGCACCTGTTGAATTAGGTTTATAAGTAAAAATACTCTCTTTAAAAGAGATACTCTCTGCTAATTGAATATTTCTTCTTATTACTGTGTTTAACATTTTATTTTCAAAAATATTATTAGCATAATCAAGTACATTTTTAGCTAAATTTGTTGTAGCTAAATGATTTGTTACAAATATTCCTCCAATTTCTAAATTAAAGTTTACTGAATTTTTTATATTTTCAATAGCTTCATTAAGAAGCTGTACTCCTTTAATTTCAAAAAGACCACTTCCTAAAGGAATATAAACTTTATCAACAGCACTTAAAGCATTTAAAGTTAATAAAGAAATTGCTGGTGATGTATCTATTATACATAGATCATAATCATTTTCTACAGATAATAAAAGTCTTTTAAGTAAAGTCTCTCGACCAATTTCAGACACAAAATCAAAGTTACATCTTTCTAAATCCGCATCAGCTGGAACTATATGTAAACTATCATCTATTATATGGATACTATTTTTAATATTTTTATTTTTAAAACTATCATAAAGAGTTTCATTTATATTTTCTGGTGATATGAAGCAATCACTTAAATTCCCTTGAGAATCCATGTCTATAACTAAAACTTTAAAGTTCTTTTTTGCATAGTAAGAAGCCATATTAAATGCTGAAGTTGTTTTTCCTACTCCACCTTTATTATTTGCTATTGCTATTTTAAACATATTCTCCTCCTAAATCACTTTTTTCATCTAATATAATATCATTTTCCATATGGAATTATAATATTTATTTAAAAAAGTTTTAGAAGTTCTTCTTTACTCATTTTTAAAAGTTCTTTCTTTGTTCCATCTAAAACTTCACTAATAATTTTTGATTTTTCACCTTTTATTAAATTTATTTTTTCCTCAATTGTTCCCTTAGTAATAAGTTTGAAAACATTCACCACATTTTTTTGTCCTATTCTATGAGCTCTATCTGTTGCTTGATTTTCAACAGAAGGATTCCACCAAGGATCAAAATGAATAACAGTTTCAGCTCTTGTTAAGTTTAATCCACTTCCACCAGCTTTTAATGATATTATAAAAATATCTCCTTCACCATTATTAAACTTTTCCACAAGAGTCAACCTGTCTTGAATTTTTGTTTTTCCATCTAAATATAAAATACTAAATTCATCTTTTAATTTAGATTTTATTATGTTTAACATCTCTGTAAACTGTGAAAAAAGAAGAACCCCACGACCTCCACTTTTAGCTTCTCTAAGAATGTCTAAAAGAACATCTATTTTACTACTTTCCCCTTTATAATCTTCTAAAAAAAGTTTTGGATGATTACAAATTTGTCTTAATCTTGTTATATAAGAAAGTATTTTTATTGAATCACTATTTTCTATTTCTATTTCATTTTTATACTTTTTTAAATATGCTAAATAAACTTTTTTTTGTTCAGGAGTTAAATCTATAACTATATCTTGTTCAATTTTATCTGGTAACTCCTTTAAAACCTCTTTTTTAGTACGTCTTAATATGAAAGGTGTTACAATATTTTTTAATTCTTTGAGATTATCACTATATTTTATTTTAAATGTTGTATGTTTACCTAAATAACCTGGAAAAGCAAAATCTAGAATACTCCAAAGCTCTAAAATATTATTTTCTATTGGTGTTCCTGTTAAAGCTATTTTAGTTTCTCCTTTGATATTTTTTACAGCATTTGATGTTTTTCCTAAAATATTTTTTATATTTTGAGCTTCATCTATAAATATATTAGCAAATCCATTTTCATAAGACAATTTATCATAAAATTTTATATCATTTTTCATCAATCCATAAGTTGTAATTAATATATCATTTTTTTCTAACTCAGCTATAACTCTCTCTCTTTCACCTACTGTTCCTATACACAATTTTACAGAGAGATTAGGAGCAAATTTTTCAAACTCACTTTTCCAATTATATACTAAAGATTTAGGAGCAATTATAATACTTGGTTTTTCTCTTTTTTCAAAGGCTAAATAAACTATGCTTTGTAAAGTTTTTCCAAGTCCCATATCATCTCCTAAAATACCACCTAAACCTAATTCTTTAAGGGTTAAAAGCCATTGTACTCCTTCAATTTGATAATCTCTCAAAATGGGAAATAGCTCTTTAATTTTCTTCTCGTTTTTCTTTGCACATAAATTTTTTAAGTTTCTATCCATTTCTTTATATGTTTCATCTAACTGTATATTTTTTATTTTTTGCAATGTAGAATTTAAAAAATATCCATAATTTTTAACTCTTGAAATAACTCCTTTTTCAATCTCTTTTTTTGTGGCATTACATATATCTAAAAGATTATTTAAATTTTCTCCTTCTGAATTATCAATAGATAATATTCCACCATTTTTTAAAAGAAAATATTTTTTCTTTTCACGAATTGCATTTAAAAAATCTAAAATCTCTTTTCCATCCACATTATCAATTGTAAAGTTTATACTTAAAAGATCACTTACACTTGTTTTTACTTGATAACTTGCTCTAGTATATACTTTACTTTTAAACTCCTCTGAATAATATATTTCATACTCTTTTTCCAATTGAGGTATTCCAGTTAATACAAAATTATATATACTTTCTATTTCAGTAATATGATAAAAATTATTTTCAAAATTTGTTGAATAAATATTTAAGATATCTTTATATAATAAGTTTTTCTCTAAAAATGAAGACATAATAATTTTATCTTTAAATTCATCTTCACTTTTTCCATCATAAAACAATTTTGAATATATTTTTAATCCATAAGTACCGTAAGAATCTATATATAACTTATGCTCTATATTTTCAGGAGTATAAGTATTTTCTTGTAATTTTTTTTCTATTAATAAATTTCCCATATTTTGTGCTGAATTTATAATTAAAGGTAGATTTTTTTCACTCATAATTAAAGCCTTATTATAGTAAGTACTATGATATATCTTTTTAAAAACAATAGTATCTTCTTGTGACAATCTATAAAATACTGGTTTTTCTGTATTTTTTGCACTTACTAAGGTTTTCTCTCCCTCAAGATAAAACTTATCAATATTACTAAAATTTATTTTTAGTTTTCCATCATCCATTTTATTTATTTCAATAGATAAAAGCTCTTTTAAAGAAGTATTTTCCATTTCAATTTGATTTCCCTCTTTTAAAATATCCATGAGTCTATCAAAGAAAAAACCATTTTTTAAAAAATTTTCCATATCAAAATCTATAAGTAAATATCCATTTACTACAGAATTATATTCTTCTAATAAAGATAAAAATTTGTTTTCCCATCCTTGAAAATAATCAGTACTAGGATCATAAGTATATGCTTTTCCAAAATTATAACTTCTTTTTTTATAAGCTTCTAAAAATTGTGATAATTTATTATTTAATTTATAACTTTTATGTTTTGATACAATAGACATATTTAATTTTAAAGAAAAATGCTCTCTAAAAACTTCAAATTCTGGTTTTATTTTTAAAAATATAAGATTTTTTTTTAATTCTATTTGATTTTGAAAAAGACTTAAAAATTTATCTGTATTATCTTTTTCAACTTCAATCTTTGAAATAACATTTTCAAAACCTAATATACTTAAAGCTATTATATGTTTGCAAGGTCTTAAAGTATTCATAAAATATTGACAAGTACAAGTATAATCTAATAACTCTTCACTATTTATTTTAACTTCTGTTATATATAAGCCCGAAATACCTACTATTTCTCCAATAAACATATAAGCTCCATCAAAAAAAAATGTATCATCAAGAGGGGAAAATTTAACATTTTCACATCTTCCCTCCACAAAATAATTTTTTCCACGATTATATATTGTGATTCCAACAAAATTTTTTAAATTTTTTAAAAAATTCAACTTACTCCCCCTTTAACTCTATTTATTTTAATTATATCAAAATTTTATTGTAAATACGATATGATAAAAATAATATAATTTTATTTTTATTTTAGAGTTTATTGTTCTACTTTTATAGTAAATAGTGTACAAAATAACGTATAACTATTTATTCTTTTAATGATACATATTTAAAATATATAAGCATATTATTATATTTCAAATTTAAAATTAAATATTTATACATTAATTTCCTCACTATTGTATTTAATCCAATATCTATAAATCCTTATAAAATATAGATATTATATAAATTTTAATAATAATTATATATTATAAATATTAAGAGACCTATTGACAATTCAAAAATTATATTTGTTATTTTTCAATAACAAACGTAAGATTTCAGTATTAAAAGTATTTTTTATTAACAATAAAGAGGTGCGAAATGACTGAATTATTACTACACATGATTGAAAAACACAAAAAAGTTACAGAAGAAGGAAAAGTAGCAAACTATATTCCAGAACTAAGTAAGGCTAACCCTACAGATTTAGGAATATATGTTTTAGACAACGACGGAAATGAATTTTTTGCAGGTGATTATGATAAAAAATTCACAGTTCAAAGTATCTCTAAAGTTGTTTCTTTAATGCTTGCTATTTTAGACAATGGAGAAGAGTTAGTTTTTTCTAAAGTTGGGATGGATCCTAGTGGAGATCCATTTAATTCGATTAGAAAACTAGAAACATCTAGTAGAAGAAAACCATATAATCCAATGATTAATGCTGGTGCAATAGTTGTATCTTCTATGATTAAAGGAGTGGATGTTAAAGATAAGTTTAATCGTCTTTTAGATTTTTTTAAACTAATAACAGAAGATCCCACTTTAGATTTAAACTCAAGAGTTTATTTGAGCGAAACAGAAACTGGAAATAAAAATAGATCTATGGGATATTTTTTAAAATCTGAAAACATAATTGTTGGAAATGTTGAAGAGGTTTTAGAAATTTATTTTAAACAGTGTTCCATTGATGTAACAACTAAAACAATTGCTAGACTTGGACTTTTTTTAGCTAATGAAGGTAAATTGAGCACTGGAGAAGAAATTATCACTCCAAGAATTACAAGAATTGTAAAAACTTTAATGGTTACTTGTGGAATGTATGATAGTTCTGGAGAATTTGCTGTTAGAGTGGGACTTCCATCTAAAAGTGGTGTAGGTGGTGGAATTGTATCAGTTATTCCTCATAAAATGGGAATTGGTGTATATTCACCATCTTTAGATAAAAAAGGAAATCCAATTGCTGGGATATCTCTTTTAGAAGATTTATGTAATGAATTAAAATGTAGAATTTTTTAAAAAAATACTTTGGAGGGATTATGAATTTTATCAATTTTTTAAATAATATTTTATGGTCATATGTACTAATTGTAGTACTTATAGCATCTGGTTTATATTTTACCTTTAAACTTAAGTTTGCTAATTTAACACAAATTAAAGAGATGTTTAAAGTTATGTTGGAAAAAGGAAGTGGTAAAGGTGTATCTCCATTTCAAGCTTTTTGTATAAGTGCTGGTTCTAAAGTTGGAACTGGAAGTTTAGCAGGTGTTGCTCTTGCTATATCTGTTGGTGGACCTGGATCAGTATTTTGGATGTGGATTTTAGCCTTGGTTGCTGGAAGTTTAAGTCTTGTTGAAAATACCTTGGCTCAAATTTATAAAAAGAAAGAAGACGGTATTTTTGTTGGTGGACCTGCATACTATATGGAACTTGGAATGAAGAAAAAAGGATTGGGAATAGCCTTTTCAATATTAATTACAATAACATATGGATTTATTTTTAATGCAGTACAAGCAAATACAATTACAGTTGCTTTTAAACATGCATATGGAATAGAACAAATTTATGGA
>NZ_CAMQYW010000053.1 GCF_947039425.1 uncultured Cetobacterium sp.
CGTAAGTATGTTCTCTTTCTTTAGAAGTTAACTCTGGATAAAGATCTTCTAACTCTTGAGATGTTATAAATGTTATCTCTTCAGGTAATTTTTTTGAAAGCATTGGATATAGATCAGTTATATATTTTTCAGCACTTTTTAAAACTTTAAAAATCCCTCTAACTGTTTCTTGTAAATATTCAGTAGTTCTTTCCTCTTTTTTTAAAACCTTTTCCCAATCCCACTGATCTACATAGTAAGAATGAATTGCACTTAAATCTTCATCTCTTCTAATTGCATTCATATCTGTATACAATCCTTTTCCACATTCAAATCCATATTTATCTAAAGCCATTCTCTTCCATTTAGCTAATGAATGAACTATTACTGCTTGTTGTTTAGACTTTGTATCAAATGAAACTGCTCTTTCTAAACCACTTAAATCATCATTTAATCCACTTTCTGGAGTTACAAACAATGGAGCTGAAACTCTAATTAATTTTAATTGTTCTGCTAAACTTCTTTCAAAGAAATCCTTTAAACTTTTAATTGCTACTTCTGTTTCTATTATTCCTAATTTAGATTTATACATATAACACTCTCCCTTAAAATCTTTTTATAAAAAAAAGCTCTTAACTTCCCAATTGGAATAGTTAAGAGCTAAAATTAACAAAATATAATATACACTTTTTCTGTATATTGCTTAGTTATTCATAGTTTATTACTATTTTCAAAATCGGAAAATTACATACTTTAAACTTCAACAAATTATTATTATTGTTATTATTATTATTTATACAATTATAATTATTATTATTGAAATTTATAGACATAACTCCTCCTTTTTTAAAAATTTTTATTTATTTGAATTAATTATAAAACTTTATTTTCATTTTGTCAAATTTTTTTTTATAAAATCTCTACATCTGCACAAACTTTATAAACTACATCTTTTCTTTCTAAATATATTTCAACCTTAGATTTTAATTCTAAATCCTTTTTAATCTTCTCTAAAAGTTCTCTTGAAGGATTGATTGCTCTAGGATTTCCAACTAGACTTAACATACTATAATCTCCATTTGTATCACCATAAGCATAGCTTTCTTCTAACTTAATATCATATTTTTTACAAAAATTATTTATTGCAATCATCTTATTTTTAGAATCCCACATAGGTGAAATCTCTCCAGATAATTTTCCATCTTCAAAATGATATATTGAACCACAATAATCATCTGCTCCCCATTTAGCTGCCATTCTTGACACTAAAAAGTCTGGACTTCCTGATATAAATATAACTTTATGTCCTTGATCTTTATGCCACTGAATCATATCTCTTGTAAATTTATATACTCTATTTCCTTTTAGTTCTAAAACTTGATCTGAAATAAAATCATTATATTTTAAAGATAATCCTTTTATGGCTTCAACATAAGTTGTTGTTATCTCTTCTAAATATTTATCATAATCTCCTGTTCTTTCATCCCACTCTTTAAAAGCATCCTTTACTTTTAATTCATACTCTCTTATATCTAAAAGTTCATATTTTATTAATTTTTTAAAGTGCTCTGTTAATAATGAATTTCTATAAATAGTTCCATCTATATCAAAAAATGCTGCTTTCATATTATTTACCTCCATATTTTAAGATTATAACTCTTTTATTGTTTCTGCTATCCATTTACAGAATCTTTCACCCGTTTGGTTAGCTATATCTACGACATCCTCATGAGCATGTGGTTTTGTTGCAAGACCTGTAGCCATATTTGTTATACAAGATATTCCTAATATTTTTATTCCTAAATAATTTGCAACAATAGATTCAGGTACTGTTGACATTCCAACTGCATCTGCACCCATAGCCATCATCATTTTAACTTCTGCTCCTGTTTCATAAGTTGGTCCAGAAGATCCTAAATATACACCCTCTTCATATTTTATATTTAATTTTTCAGCTACTATTTTAGCTTTATTTATTAAATCTTTACTATAAGTATTTGACATATCTGGAAATCTTGGTCCAAATCTTTCGTCATTTGGTCCTATTAAAGGATTTGTTCCAAATAGATTAATGTGATCATTAATAATCATTAATGTCCCTGGAACATAGTTTTTATTAGCTCCACCAGCTGCATTACTTACAATCATAGTTTCTATTCCAAACTCTTTAAATACATATTGAGGATATGTTACTTTTTTCATGTCATATCCTTCATAGTAATGAAATCTTCCTTTCATTACTAAAACTTCCACTCCATTTACTGTTCCAAATACTAACTCTCCAGCATGTCCTGATACTGTTGATATTGGAAAATTGGGAATTTCATGATAAGGTATAACTATTTTATTTTCAACATAGTCAACCATACCTCCTAGTCCTGATCCCAAAATAATCGCTATTTTTGGTCTATTTCCCACTTTATTTCTTAAGTATTCTGTAGTTTCTACAACTCTTTCAAACATGTAATCACCTCTATTTGTATTTTAATTATATCATTATTTAAATTTATATAATAAAAGAGGAATCCAAAAATTCCCCCTTTCATTTTTTATTAGAATTCTAATCTTGAAACTTTTTCATCTAATTTTATTTTTTGTTCTTTTAATTCTGTCATTAATTTTTTTATAATCTCTTCACAACACAAAGCTTCCTTTACTAATCCAGCAACTTGACCAGACATAACACTTCCATGTTCTACATCTCCATCAACAACTGCTAATCTCAATTTACCCTTACCTAGTTCC
Source organism: uncultured Cetobacterium sp. (assembly GCF_947039425.1). GTDB lineage: Bacteria > Fusobacteriota > Fusobacteriia > Fusobacteriales > Fusobacteriaceae > Cetobacterium_A. Next base: position 2,725 of record NZ_CAMQYW010000053.1, read on the forward strand.
TCTATTTCATCCTTTGTAGCACCTTTAGTTTCTAAATCTAATATTAACTTAGCGAACTTATTATTAATAACTCTTACTGGATGTCCTGTATAGTTTCCTGTTGAAACTGTTGATCTATCTTTTGCTTTTAATATTAAATTTTTATAGTTATCATGTACATTACATTCATGCGCTACTATAAATATAGTTCCCACTTGAACCGCTTCTGCACCAAGTGATAAAGCTGCTAAAAACTGTTCTCCACTAGCAACTCCACCAGCAACAATTACAGGGATTGAAACTTCTCTAGCCACTTGAGTTGCTAAAGCCATAGTTGATATTTCTCCAATATGACCTCCTGCTTCTAATCCTTCTGCAACAACTGCATCTGCTCCTATTCTTTCCATTCTTTTTGCTAAAGCTACCGAAGCTACAACTGGTATTACTTTAATCCCCGCTGATTTTAATTTCTCCATATAAATTCCTGGATTTCCAGCTCCTGTAGTTACAACAGTTACTCCTTCTTCAATACAAACATCAATTTGCTCTGTTATACTTTCCATCATAAGCATTAAATTTACACCAAAAGGTTTTTTTGTTATCTCTTTTGCTTTTCTTATTTCAGCTCTAAGAATTTCAGGTGGCATTCCTCCTCCAGCTATAATTCCTAATCCTCCAGCTTTTGATACGTGTCCTGCTAAATTACCATCAGAAATCCATGCCATAGCGCCTTGGATTATTGGATACTCTATCCCTAGTAATTCGCACACTCTATTTTTTTTCATTTTTCCTCCTACAATTAAGAATTAATATCTTCTGATCTTAATTCGCTTCTTAACTTTAAAAATTTTTCAAGATTCTCTTTTGAATCATTAATAATTAATTCATCTGAATACTCAACTTCATTCAAAAGTTCTATAATATTTTGAAAATCACCAATCTGTCCCGAATAATGAGAGTCACTTCCTAAAGATATATAACAACCCTCTTTTTTTGCTAGTTCTAACATTTTTTTACAATTTGTATTAGAACCTGTTCTTACATGATTTCCAAGTGATGAATTATTAATTTCTAATGCTACATTAAACTCTTTAGCACACTTAACAATTTCTTCATAATTCACTGGAAAATTTGGGTTTCCCAGATGTACTATTATATCAGCTTTTTGACTTTTTATCAAATTCAATATAGCCTTAGTATTTTTATTTTTATCACTATTACTACTGTATTCTTCTACATCATGAAAACCTGCTAATACTAACTCCATTCCTGAATATACAAGCTGATTAATATCCAATTTTCCATTTTCATCAAGTATATTTGCTTCTACTCCTTTTAATACTCTAACTCCATCTATATAATCTGGTAATATTGTTATATTTCTTAAATGCCACCAATGTGGTGTATCTGGAAGTGCTGGTCCGTGATTTGTTATTGCTATTATTTCCATCCCTTTTTTAGCAGCTGCTCTAATATTTTCCTCTAATGTGCTAAAAGCATGTGGATTTACATTTGTATGTATATGTAAATCTATCTTATACTGTTTTTTCATAAAATGTCATCTCCTACATAAATATTCCATATAAAACATTAGTTGCTATTCCTGCAACTATTCCTCCAACAGTATGGCTAAATATTGCCTTTCCTGTTAATTTTCTATATCCTAAACTATCCATCATTGCTACATGAGTACTTAAATATCCACTCCATGTCATTCCCATTGCAGTAAAAACAGCAATCTCTCTCGATGTAATAGCACCTTCTTTTATAAATTGTGGTACTAATCCCATTGCTGCTCCAACTGCTCCTAAAGATGTTATTGGAAAAGCAATAGCTTTTGGACTTGTAAATCCAAATAAAAACTTTAAAACTCCTTGGAATTTTTCACCAATATATGGTAAAAATGCTACCCCTTCATACGCTGATCCTGTATATCCATGAACTCCTGGACCATTTGTTAAAATTAAAACAGTTGTACAAATTATTAAAACTCCAGGAATTATATCCATTCCCATTTGAACTCCATTTTTTCCACCTTCTAATAAAGATTCTAACAATCTTTCTAAAACATTTCCATCTTTTATCTCTCTATACTCTAAAAAATCACTTTGTATACTTACATCTTTATTTTCATTTGAATTTTGTGTAGCAAATGATTTCTTTGTAAAATTTATCATTAAATTTACACTAATAATACTTCCTATAAATGCTCCTACGTTACCTAATATTACTGGAACAACTAAATTTTCGTTCATAGCTGAACTTTGAGCTATCATAAATGTTGAAACAATAAAACCCATTCCAAAAGAAGTTCCTAAATTTGTTAATGCTGGTAATTGATATTTTTTAAAATATTTTGTAAATCCTTTATCAGCAGATAAACTAAGTATTGCAGGATTATCTGATATATATGTTGTTAATATTCCTAAAACAGCAGCTCCAGGTAATCTATATAAAGGTTTCATCAAGGGAGATAATAATTTATTTAAAATTGCAATTACTCCAAATTCAGATAATATACCTGCAAATGCTCCTGCTATTACAGATACACCCATTATTAAAAATACAGTATTTAATAATAAATCATGTGCAGTTTTTATTAATGTATTTATTAAATTAATTCCACCCATTTTATTAGATAAGAAATATACTATTACAACTAAAATAACAATACAAAAAACACCTTCTAATCCAACTGCTTTTTTCCTTCTTCCTTTTTTATCCATACTTTCTCCTTTTACTTCTTTTTTATAGGTATATTTATCTCTAAAAGTCCACCTACACCATTTTCCATAGGAATAATTACTTCACTTCCTATCTCTATTGAATCTCCTATTATATCATATCCTGCTTTTTTTACATAATTAAAAATATTTTCATATGTCACATAAAGAGTATTGTAACTAGTTTTATGCTTTAATGATGCATATTCTCTTTTCTCTATCCACTCTTCTCCATCTAAACTTATATTTTCAGGAATAATTATTCCAAGTCTATTAAGAGGAATAGTTTTTTCTCCCTTATATTTTTTTAAATCTACAATTGAAACATAAAGAAGTTCTTTTATTTTCATTTTATTGGCTAGTTTTTTTAACTTTTCATAATTCATAGCAATTTCAACATCATCAAATGGATCTTCATTTTTCAATAAATAAACTTTTAATTTATCTATTTTTTTTATTACAATTTTTTCATCAATATTTTCAGATAAATTTTTTAAAGTAACAAGTTTATCATTAATCTTATTCTTACTGTTTTTTAATTCTTCTATCTTTTTATCTATATCTTCTATTTTTTCCTCTAAAAAATCAATGTTTTCTTCTAAAGATTTTGGTTTCGAATACTTTTTTATCTCTTCTAAAGAAAACCCTGCTTCTTTTAATAATAAAATCATAAATAAATCCCAAATTTGAGAACTAGAATAATATCTGTATCCATTATTTTCATCAATATAATCAGGGACTAAGATATCTTTTTTATGATAAAAAATCAATGTTTGTTTTGAAATTTTAAAAATATTTGCAAGTTCCATTATTCTATATCTATTTTTCATAAATTCTCCTTGACAGTATTCTATAGTATATAGTTTATAATATCATAAAAATCAGTGTTTTAATAAAAAAAATACACAAGGAGAAAAATAATGTCAAAAGAAATTACTTTAGAAAATGGTTGTGTAAAAAAACTTTTTTTTAAATTTGCGATCCCAAGCATTTTAGGTATGCTCATTGTTTCTATGCAAATAATGATTGATGGCATGTTTTTAAGCAAAGGAGTTGGGCCTAATGGACTAGCTGCAGTTAATATATCAATGCCTCTTATTAACACTCTTATGAGTATTGCTCTTATGATATGTATCGGAGGAGGAGTGTTAGTTAGTATTACTCGTGGTGAAAATAATTTTGATAAAGCTAAAAGTTTAACAACTTTAACTTTATGCTTATTTTTTGGTGTTTTATTATTTTTATCTTTATTCATTTTATTTAATTTATCCAGTGTTATTAAATTTTTAGGAGCTAATGAAACTTTATATCCTTACGTTAAAACTTATCTTTCAATCTCTGTTGGAGGTGCCATATTTTTTAATATGCCAATTTTCACTGAAACTTTTGTTCGTATCGCCGGTAAGCCTAATCAAGTTTTTATTAGTGGACTTATCTGTTTTTTAGGAAATGTTATTCTTGATTATGTTTTTATTTTAAAACTAAATATGGGAATGGAAGGAGCTGCTATTGCAACTTGTTTTGCTAATATGTTTGGGTCTTTAGTTCTTTTACCTCATATTGAATTTGGAGAGCTTAAATTTACTTTAGAAGAGATAAAAGATATTTTTTATAATGGAAGTTCAGAGATGTTAACTACTATTTCTAGTGCTTTTACTACATATATCTTTAATATCATTATTATGAAAAAAATTGGTATCTTAGGGGTTTCTGCTCTTACAATAGTTTTTTATATTAATACCATTGTAAATATCTCTTTATATGGTCTATCTCAGGCCTTACAACCAATTGTCTCATATAACATTGGTGCCAAGAGAATTGATAAAATTAAAGATGTATTAAAAATAGCTTTAATTTCTGGTGGAATTATTGGTTCTGTTACTTTCATTTGTACACAACTTTTCAGTGATACTTTAATTAACTTATTTACAAATGGAAATGACGAACTTCATAAATTAACTAATTCAGCTATATTTTTCTTTGCTTTTGCTTATTTACTATCATTTATAAATATTATTGCTAGTAGTTTTCATACGTCTATTGAAAAACCTTTTGAATCAGCTTTAATAGCTTGTGGTAGATCAATTATATTTGTTGTCATTCCTCTTCTTACTCTTCCTCTTATTTTAGGAGATGTTGGAATTTGGATTGCAACTCCAATTGCTGAACTCATATGTTTATTAGTTTCTATTCCATTAACTTTAAAATCTTTACATAAATTAAATATTAAATTTTCTTAAATAAAATAAGGAGGTAAGATAAACTCTTACTTCCTTATTTTTCCATCTATATATTCTGGAACTATTTTAGTTAAATCTATAGATAAACAATATTTTAGATCATCTTCATATCCTATTTTTTTCAAATATTCAAAGTGTTTACTTCCTTTAAGAGTATCATATACCGAGGTTATTAAATTAGATAATTTTACTAAAGATAGTGTAAAATCATTTACTTTTATCTCTTTCTCTTTTTCCATTAATTTTTTACAAATTATTCCTGCACATAAAGCATCATCCAATGAAAATTCGTTATCTGTTCCTGAACATAATAAAATAATATCTTCATCTGTTTCCATTAGTTTTTCTACAATGCCAGATATATTTAAATAACCACCTATATATAATTTTTTAGCACTTATTGCACTTTCTATCGCTCTAGTCCCATTACTCGTTGTCATTAATATCTCTTTATTTTCAATTTTTTCTTTTTTAAATTCCAAAGGAGAATTTCCAAAATCAAAAGAATCAATTTTTATTCCTTTTCTTTCTCCTGCTAGTAAGGCAGTTTTGTGTTTTTCTTTAGCATTTTTTACATCTTTAATATCTTTAAATGGATATATATCTTTTGCTCCATTTAAAAAAGCTGTTATCATTACAGAGGTTGCTCTTAACACATCAATTACTACTACTTTTTCTTTACTAAAATCTCTTCCTAAAGCATCTTTTACAGAGGATATAATTTCTATTTTCATATTTTTTTCTCCTTGCTATTGTTTTTTCTAGTACTTTATGTTATTAATTATAACATATCTACATAACTTAGGGGGGATTTTATGGGAAGAAATAATTTTTCTATTATCATTAATGAGGAAAATATTATTAACAATTACAATTATATTAAAGATTTGTCAAAAAAAGAGATTATCTCTGTTATTAAATCCAATGCTTATAGTCATGGAACTAAAGAATCTATAATAGCATTATCAAAAGCAGGATGTAAATATTTTGCTGTTGCAAGGGAAGAGGAAGTTATGGAAATTTTAAACTTAGGTTTAGATTTGAAAAACATAACTATTTTAGTTTTTGAAACTCTTTCTAACTTAAATCTCCTTAAAGAGCATAATAACGTAGAAATGGTTATTAATAGTATTGAAGAACTTGAAGAGTTTATTGATCTAAAATTAGATTTTTCAAAATTACATTTAAAGTTAGATTTTGGATTTGGAAGAAATGGAATATATTCATCTCAAATAGTAAAAGCCAAAGAACTTATTGTTAATAATAATCTATTTTTTAAAGGGATTACAACTCATATGTTTGATTCAACTCCTGAGGAAAAAAAATATATTCAAATGAATTTTTTAAAAACAATCGACTTTTTAGGAAATAATCGTTTTTCTATGATTCATTCAGAAAATTCTGCCACAACTTTAACTAATGGACATTTAGGTCCTACTCATGTGAGATGTGGAATAAGTTTATTGGGACTTCTAGATCCAGATATTAATGATAGCAATATAAAGCGTTCTTGGAGACTTTTAGGTTCTGTTTATCACATTAGAAATATTGAAAATTTATCTTATATTGGATATGAAGATATTAAAAATATTAATTTTGAAGGATATAAATTTGTAGCAAAACTTAAAATTGGATATGGAGATGGATTCTCTAAAAATAACACGAATATGATTTGTCATATAAATGATAAACCTTTTAAAATTATCCATATTAGTATGGATACAACTTTTGTTGCTATTGATGACACTATTGCTATTGGAGATATTGTAGAAATATACAAAGATATGGATTATTCTAACGAATATCTTAATATGCCTCATTATGAATATATAACATTAATTAATAAAAGAATTGAAAGAAAAT
>NZ_CAMQYW010000054.1 GCF_947039425.1 uncultured Cetobacterium sp.
TGCTCCTGCAATTATTGGTGCTGAAGCTACACCACCTATATTTGCACAACTAGCTATACAACAAGTAAATAAATCTATTTTTAATATTTTTGCAAAAATAAGCATTACAATAGCATGAATTAATAAAATAACTGCTCCTGCTAAAATAAAAGCTGGTGCCTCTGTTAACTCTGCAAAATTAGCACTAGATGCTATTAAAGCTACAAGTGTATATAACATTATATTAGATAGTTGCTTTGACCCTGGTACAGATGTCAATGGTGTCATTGCTCCTATAATTCCTGCTAACGTTGATAATGATATTGTCCAAATTATCGAGTTGAAATATTGATTTTGAGGAAGATACTCTGGTATCCAAGTAAAAAAAGCTCCTAAAGCTAAAGATAGTCCAAGTAATCCAAACAAATCATTAAAAGTTACCTCTTTTCTTCCTTTTTCTTCTAAAACTTGTAATTTTTTTGCAATTTCTTCAGCTACTTTATCATCAGCTTTATTAAATTTATTAAATTTTTTAATAAGAACATTATTAGAAACAAAGAAAATCAAAAGCATTATCCATATAGAATAATCTATTGAATCTATTAATAATGTATAGCCCATACCTGAATCAGATAATCCAATAGCTGATTGAACAGCAACCATATTTTGAGTTCCTCCAACCCAAGAACCTGCTAAAGATGCAAATGCCTTTGATGCTATAACTTTATCTCCTAAGTAATCTTGAAATATAATAAAGGCAACTACAAAACCTAATAAAATACTTATTGAAGCACAAACAAACGCTTTTAACATTTTAGGTCCTAATTTACGAATATTTCTTAAATCGCATTTTAAAAGCATTAAGAATATCATCGAAGGAAGTATTGCATCTTTTATAGCTATTCTAGCTATACCAGCTCCTGTTTTAACTCCATTTAAAGATAGTGACCAAACTCCTACACTTGACATTATCATTGCACTAAAGTATATAATTACTAGTGGGGGAACGTACTCAAAAAATTTTGTTTTTGTTTTAACTCTTTCTTCAATGAAAAATACTAAAGCAGAAAAAAATATTAAAAAACCAATAAAAGAAAATCCTGATGTTATCATCTTTAATCCTCCTATTTTAATTTGTATTAGTATTCTATTACTATATATGTTTTTGATTGTCAATATATTTTATAAATGATTTTAAATTTTATTTTAATTTATAACGGAGGTCTTTATGATTAAAACGAAAAATGATTTAAAAAGTATTACTGTAAATGGTTTAAGAGAGGGTATAGGAATTATAAATATTACTCATTTATTATCTTTAGAAGAATTAAAAAACAAAGGGAAATTATTTGGAAAATTAGAATTGGAAATAAACTCTTCAATTGGATTTCATAAACATATTGATGACTTTGAAGTATATTATATTCTAAAGGGAAAAGGATTAGTTAAAGATAATAAGGCAAATTATATTGTAGAAGAAGGAGATGTTATTTATACTACAAGTGGAGAATCTCACTCTTTGACAAATATTGGAGAAAATAAGCTCGAATTACTTGCAGTGGTCATAAACTTAGAATAAAAAAATGGTATCGGAAAGATACCATTTTTTCACACCACACTTAGTGCACTTTAATTTTAAGAAAAACCTTTTCTTTTAATTGCTTCAACCTCTAAAACTCGATTCTTTTAACTCTTTAAGTATCTTTTTAAGAGCTTCTTTTTCACTATCTGTTAATAAAGAGATATCTTTATTTAAGATCTCTTGAAATTCATCTTTGTTCATAATTTTCTCCAAATATATAGATTAATTTTCATATGCTTTACTATTTATATCCTCTAAAATTTCCAACATTTCCAAAACTTCATCCAAATTATTTTCTTTTGATTCAAATAATATTTTAGAATTTTCTCTATTTTCAAAAACATATGTTAGTAAAATATTTCCATCATTTTCTTCTCTTAATTCTATTTGTATTCCATAATAAAATTTATTTTTTCTTTCAAAAGAGATAACTTTGGCTTTCTCTTCTAACTTTATAACTTTAATATTTTTAGCTCCTTCTTCTAACAATCCATCATTAGATTCAGATCCTACTATTACACCAAGTAATCCTATTTGTTCTTCAATTTCAATTATTTTTTTCTCTATTTCATCTGAATATCTCTCTTTTAATTCAGCTAAAAATCCATTTTCATTTACATTAATTAAAATTTGTGTCATTTTATTATCTGAATCTTTTTTTAAAGAAAATCCATTAAAAGGTTGGATATATTTTTCAATAGTATCATAAATTAAGGGAGTCCTATTGATATCAACAATAAATCCATCCTCATCTATTGATGCATTTTCAAACTCTTCACATATATTCAAATCTATATTTTTTAACAATAAATATTTTCTACTAATTACTACTTTATTCATAAAACCTCCATTTTTTTATAAATTATACCTTTTTTTTATAGTATAAATCAAGAAAAAAAATTGACTTATTTGTAATATAACAATATACTATAGAAAGATTTGAAATACAAATAATATTTAAAGCAAAAATTAAGGGAGAGTGACATGTTTAATACTAGGTTTAAATCACACCACGATGTTAAAGATTTTATTGTTAGTAAAACTGGTAGAAATTTAAGAACACCAATCAGTTATTGGAACAAATTAAATAAACCAGCAATAGATAAAGATGGAGGTATTTATATTCATGTTCCTTTCTGTGATAAAATCTGCTCATTTTGTAATATGAATAGAACTCAACTAGATAATAACCTAGATGATTATACAAACTATTTAATAAAAGAAATAAAAAAATATAAAAATAAAAAATATATAGAATCAAAAGAAATTTCAGTTATATTTTTCGGAGGAGGTACTCCTACGATATTTAAACCTTATCAACTTGAAAAAATTTTATCAACTCTTAGAGACACTTTCACTTTAGCTTCTAATTGTGAATTTACATTTGAAACAACTTTACATAATTTAAATGATGAAAAACTTGAAATTATGCAAAAATATGGTGTTAATAGACTTAGCGTAGGAATCCAAACCTTTTCTGATAGGGGAAGAAAATTATTAAATAGAACATATACTCAAGCTCAGGTTATTGAAAAATTAAAAGATATTAAATCTAAATTTAAGGGATTAGTTTGTATTGATATTATCTATAATTATCTTGATCAAACTTTTGAAGAAATATTAGAAGATGCAAGAATAGCTAAGGATATCTCTCCTGACAGTATTAGTTTTTATTCTTTAATGATTCATGAAGGCTCTAAAATATCAAAAGATTTAAATAGTGGAGCAAAATCCTTTGATTATGAATTAAAGAAGGATAAAGAAATTCATGATTTATTTTTAAGAGAAATGTCTAAAGGTGGATATAAACTTTTAGAATACACTAAAATAACTAAAGGAACTGATTCTTATAAATATATTAGAAATACTCACAAATTAAAAGATTTAATTCCAATTGGTATTGGAGCTGGTGGTAGAGTTGGGGATTTAGAAATTTATAATTTAAATAAATTTATCACTTTTTATTCTAAAGATAGTGATCTAACTACGAAAATGAAAAAGTTATCTGGAATTGCTCAAAATGAATTTGTTGATTATGAAAGTATTAAAAATATTACTGGAAATTCCTACAATAATATTTTAGACACATTAAAAGAATTAGAAAATTTAAACTACATAATTTTAAAAGAAGATGGTTATTTATGTACAGATAAAGGAATTTTCTTTGGAAATAATATTTCTGCAAAATTAGTTAACACTTTTTATGAAGCTAATAACAAATAAAAAAATTCCTCTAAGTTTAAATACTTAGAGGAATCTGTCTATTTATATATGATTCTTTAAATCTTTCTTTAATACCTTGTGTTCATAGTTTTTATATATTCCTAATGCTAAACAAGTAAAGAATACAGGTCCTATTATCATCCAAATACTATCGTCCATTTTATTGTTAAACATTGGCTCAATTATTGTACTTATATTTGCAAAACCAACAAGTACAACTGTGAAAAAAGTAGCAACTTTAACAGAGAATTTTGTTTTAAAAATTACAAATGGTTTTTCTATTGAATCATTATCTTTAAATTTAACAAAAGCTGCCGCTATTAATAAATATGGAATTGTCATAGCTACATTTGTCATAAGAGTGATTTTCATAAAGAAAGCTTCTGCACCTTCTCCTCCAAAAGTAACTCCTAATATAAATACAACTACAATAGCCCATTGTGCCCACATTGCATTTTTAGGCATTCCATTCTCAACTACAGATATCTTTTTAGGCCACATCTCTTTAGGTGTTCCTTCTATTAATTGTTTTAATGGTGAATAAATCAGTGTAAAAAATGCACCAGTTAAACAAAGAACAATTGAAATTCCCATATATCTTGACATTATTTTTCCAATAAGAATTGCTAAACTCTGATCGGCTTTAAAACTTATTGCTATTTGATATCCTAAGTTTTCCATACAAACATATGAGAAGTTTCCTATATGTACATTTCCTTTTCCAACTAAGAAATCCCAATTTGTAAACATTCCTACTAAAAATATTCCAATAGCATAACCTATAGCTATAACAATAGCTGAAATAGTTACTCCTCTAGGAAAAGTTTTTTCTGCATTTTCAGTTTTATCCACTAATCCACCAATTACTTCAATTCCACCATAAGCAAATATTGCAAATACTAAGAATGATGCTATTGATATTCCACTTAAATAATTTGAGTTTGGTGATACTAAAAACCCATTACTTAGAGATGTTATTGGTTGAGCTAATTTAAATCCATTTTTTATAAATACAATTAAAGATCCAAATAAAAGAACTAAATTTAAAAGTGTTACTGCTATACCACCAACAGAGGCTATTTTAGAAATTTTATTTAATCCTTTTGTTGCAGTATAGGTAAATAGTGTCATTAATATGACTCCAAGTAATCCTAAAGACTGTGTTGAATTTAAGCCAAGTAAATTCAATCTTGTTGTATAATCAGTTCCAAATATTGCAGTTGATACAACTATCCATATACCAGAAGATATATTAACCATCCAAATAATATATGATGCATACCACATAAATGTAGTTATAAATGCATACTTAGGTCCCACTGACCTTTCCATCCAAGAGTAAATTCCCCCTGATTCATTTTTAAAAGCAGCCCCATATTCAGCCATCATAAATGCATATGGTATAAAAAATAATACTCCAGAAAAAATATACCAAGGAATTGCAGAATATCCCATTAAATAAAAAGATCTAGGAATATTGTTAAAACCAAAAACAGATGTAAAAATCATTAAAATCAACGGTATTAAAGTAAGTTTCTTTTCCCCTTTTTCACAGACAGACATTAACTTTTTCCTCCTTTTTGTACTAAAACTATGTATTTTTTACGTAAAATATATCCTATATTAATACTTTAAAATCTATAAGTCAACTTTTTTTTGTTTTTATTGGGATAGAAATTTTTATACTTTGTCCCATACAGTTTCCTGCGTTAACTATTACATCATTAAAAAACTCTCTTGAACTCCCTGTGATTTCTAGATTATTTTCTTCAATAAACTTTAATAATTTACAATAACTTTCTCCAATTTTATTAGTAAAATCTTTGTGATAAATTGAAATACATCTAGTTTTTGATAAATTTCTATTACACAACTCATCACTTATGTTATTTACAACTCCAATCTCGTGAATTCTAAAATAATTTCCTGTTACAAAATCTTCTTGTTTTAAAATTGTAATTCTTCCCACTTTGTTTAATTCGTGCTTTTTTCTAAATTTATTTAATTTTCCAATTCCCTCTATTAACTCTTTTTCTCTTTTAGGCTCTTCAATTTCTAATAAATAAACCTTTGTTTCTTCTAAAGATTCAAAAAATGGAAGACATCCTTCTGGACTTGTAATTTTTTTTATCTCTTCAATTTTTTCTTCTATAAAATTATAAGATTCTTTTAATAATTTCATTTTCTCTTTAATATGTGTCATTTTATTATTCAATAATTGAATACTTTCTGATGTATTCTTACATTCTATATATTCTTTTATCTCTTTTAATGAAAAATTTGCATTTTTCATCATTAAAATAAAATATAAATCTGAAACATTTTCATCATTATAAAGCCTATATCCATTGACTTCATCAACTTTTTTAGGAACTAATAAGTTAATCGAATCATAATAAATAAGTGTCTCTCTAGAAATATTAAATATTTTTGCAACCTCACTAATTTTATATAACATATAATCACCCCTCTTGACTATAAAGTATACTTCATAGTATATAATTGTGTCAAATACGTTTTTATTTTTTAATTACCAAACAACTAGGAGGAAAAAAATGCATCAATTAACAAATTTAGAAAAAAAATGTTATGAAAATTTAGAAAAAAACTTTCCTATTTTTTTAGAAGATCTTAATAAAATTATTTCAATTCCAAGTTTTTTACAAGAAGATAATAGTCAATATCCTTTTGGAAAAGACATTCAAAATGTTTTAGAAGAAACATTGAAAATATGTTCAAATCTTGGTTTTAAAACATTTATTGATCCAGAAGGATATTATGGATATGCTGAAATTGGTAGGGGTGAAAAACTTGTTGGAGTTTTAGGACATCTTGATGTTGTTCCACCTGGAGATTTAACAAAATGGGATAATCCTCCATTTGAACCTATTATTAAAGATGGAAATTATTATGGAAGAGGGTCTCAAGATGATAAAGGTCCAACACTTGGTGCTATCTATGCTTTAAAATCACTTCTTGATAGTGGCTTTATTTTAAACTATAGAGTTAGATTTATTTTTGGAACTGACGAAGAAAATTTATGGAGAGATATGCCTAAATATGTCGAAAAAGAAGAGATGCCTACTATTGGATTTACACCAGACTCTAAGTTTCCATTAATTTATGCTGAAAAAGGACTTTTACAATGCAAACTAATTGCTTCAAATACTAGTCCAATCACATTAAAAGGTGGAGATGCATTTAACTCTGTTCCTTCAAGTATAACTGTAAATAAAACAGAAAATCTAACTAAATATCTTACAGATTTTAATTATGAATTTAAAGAAAAAGATAATCAAATAGAAATTATTGGTAAAAGTGTTCATGCTCAAGTTGCAGAAACTGGAATTAATGCTATTAATAGATACTTACATGCATTAACTAAAAGTGGAATTGAAACTAAAAGTGGAAAATTTGTTACTGAAAATTTAATTGGTTTTGATTTTGCTGAGCCTATCTTTGGTGAAGTTAAAGATGAGCATTCTGGTGAATTAAAATTTAATCTTGGTAAAATTGAAATTACAGAAGAAAAAGAAATTTTGTGTATTGATATGAGAATTCCTGTAACTTTTGATAAAAATATTATAGTTCAAAAAATCACAGAAAAGGCTAAGGAATATGGATTTGAATATTTAGAGCATGATTATTTAAGATCTATATATACACCACTAGACTCTCCTTTAATCAAAACTCTTATGTCAGCTTACCAAGAGGTTACTGGAGATTTAGAATCTAAACCTATCGCTGGTGGTGGTGCAACTTATGCTAGAGCTATAAATAATTGTGTTGCATTTGGTTATGTTTTACCTGGTAGTCCTAAAACTGAGCATCAACCAAATGAATATATAATTTTAGATGATATGAAAATGGCTATGAAAATTTATATGAAAGCTTTTGAAAAGTTTCAAGATTAATTGGGGGGAATTACATTGAAAAAATCGAAAAAAATGCTTAGTGCCTATACTATAGTTTTTATATTTTTAGTTATAACTGCTGCTTTAACTTGGATAGTTCCACAATCTGTTGTTGTTAAAAATAATGGTGCTAGCGAAGTTATATATAACGCAATATTTGGGGATAATGGGGAAGTTTTAAGAGGAATGGGAAGACAACCTGCTGGTCTTTGGGATGTTTTAATGGCTCCAGTATATGGTTTTGAAAAATCTGCTGCTGTTAGTATTGCAATTTTAATGGCTGGAGCTTTTTTAGGACTTATTAACTCTGTTGGTGCTATGGATGCTGGAATTGGAGCTTTACTTAAAAAGTATACAGGAACTACACTTATAGCTATATTAATGTTTGTATTTGCTGTATTTGGAAGTGTATTTGGATTTTGGGAAGAAATTCCTGCGTTTTCAATTGTTATCGTTCCTTTATTTGTTCTTGCTGGATATGATGTTATTACAGGTCTTGCTGTTTTAACTGTTGGAGCAACTGCTGGAAATATGTCAAGTGTTGTAAATCCATTTTCAACTGGAGCTGCTATTGGAGCTATTGGAAATCCTGAGTTATCTCTAGGTAGTGGTATGGTTCTAAGATTCATTTTATTCTTTGTATTATATTTTATAGGGCTTTTCTTTACTGTAAAATATGCTAATGAAGTAAAAAAAGATAAATCTAAATCTTTTGTTGCAGATATTGATGTAAATACTAAAACTCACGAACAGGGACAACTTCCTGAACTTACAAAAAAAAGATTTTATTCTATCTTAGTTTTAGTGGGAATTATTGTTGCATTGATCTTAGGATATATGCCTTGGTACGAAATTAAATTTGCAGATGGTTCAACTTTCCAAGAAATTATTAATGCACCTATTGTATTTTTAGGAAATATTCCAGTTTTAGGAAATTTACTTGGGGCTAAACATATTACACCTTTAGGTGATTGGTATTTTGGTGAATTTTCTTTTGTATTCTTCTTAGGATCTTTACTTATTGGTTTTATCAATAAAATACCTGAAGATAAATTTGTAAAAGAGTTTGCTGCTGGAGCTAAAGATCTTTTAGGAGTTGTTTTAGTTCTTGCTATTGCCAATGGTATTTCAGTTTTAATGGGTAGCAAAACATCTGGAATCTCTGTTACATTTGTCTATTGGATTCAATCTATTTTACAAGGTATTCCTGCTTGGGCATTCTCTGTCGCTTCTATATTAGCTTATGTTGGAATTGGATGTTTCTTACAATCTACAAGTGGTGTAGCTGGAATTACAATGCCTATTTTAGGAGCTGTTGCTATTGCTCTGTTCCAAAACTCTGAAATAGGAGCTGCTGGTGGACAAATTATGTTAATCTCAGCATTTACTTTAGGAATTAACTTTATGTCTGGAATTTATCCAAGTGCTACTACAATGGGTACTCTAGAATTATTTAATGTTCCATATGACAGATATTTAAAATTTATACTAAAAATATTTATTACAATGTTAGGTGCTGGTTGTATTTTAATTTCAGTATCACAATATTTAGGACTATTATAAAATAATTATTTTTATAAATATATGTCAACTAAAAATGAAAATGTCCCACAAAATCGTTAATTATTAGCTCTAAAATT
>NZ_CAMQYW010000055.1 GCF_947039425.1 uncultured Cetobacterium sp.
CTCGCGACATTCAGCTTGGAAGGCTGACGCTCTACCAACTGAGCTACTCCCGCATATTTCCATTTTTTGGTTTATTAAATTGTTTGGTGGCGGGGGCTGGATTCGAACCAACGACCTTCGGGTTATGAGCCCGACGAGCTGCCAACTGCTCTACCCCGCGATTTATAAATGGTGCCTGGAGCCGGAATCGAACCGGCACGCTATCAGATAGCTCAGGATTTTAAGTCCTGTGCGTCTACCTATTCCGCCACCCAGGCGTCCTAGTTGAGATGGCTTGTCGCTTTCGCGCTTTGCTGTCCCTCACGAACATAAATATATTATCATAAATATTAATCTAAGTCAACAAGTTTTTTTATTTTTTTAAAAGTTTTTTTTCGTTTTTTTTATTTTATTGATACTTTATTTCCAAACGCCCTTATTAATCAATGGTTACACTAAAATTTAGAGCCTATTTTCTGACTTTTTTCTTAATAAATTTTTCATAAAACTTTCTAATTGGTTCTAATGTTTTTGATAAAATCAAAATATTTATAACAATTTTTTTCCATCCTTTTATGTGTTTAAACTCTAAAAAATACAATTTTTTTTTATTTTCATGCCAACTTTTACCCCACCAATGAATCCCGTGAGTTTCTTTTTTTATATCTGTATATTTAAATTCTTCTGTATAATGATAAGGATAGAAATATTCTGACTTATACAACTTTATTTTTTTAGGTTTTTTCACTTTAAATAAATATTGAATTATTGATGGTATTGTATAAAAGTTTTTCTCCCAAATATCTTTTTCATAAAATTTTAATATCTCCAATATAAAAGGGTTTTTCTTTTTTGCTCCTATTATTCCAGCACTTATTTGATTTTCATCCTCTAATCCAAAAAATAGATCATCATTTAAAAAACTATCCAATTTTTTGATTATTTGCATGTCTGAATCTAAATATATTCCACCATGCTCATACAAAACTTTTATTCTAAAATAATCAGATAAAAATGCCCAAAGTTTTCTTTCGTAACACTCTTTAAGAAATCTATTTCTTTCAATCTCTTCATAAAAATTTAAATTTTTTTCATTCCATTCTATTATTTCATAATCTAAAAGTTTTTCTCTCCAAGAATTTATACAAATATCCATTATATTAGGTTTTGGAGCTCCACCTAGCCAAATATAATGTATTTTTTTCTCCATGTCTCCTCCTAAAATTTAGGTATTTTTTGATTTAAACCTATTCCTTTCCCCATTATTTTTCTCAAATTATTCATTAAATGAGGAGCAAAATAAACTAATATTTCTTCTACATTTTTATTTTTAAAACCATGAATTTCCTTAAATAATTTTCTATATATATATAAATTTTCTTTATATGGTTTTTTCATATTTATTTTTCTATATAATACAACTTTATAGAAACTAGGTAAAAGTTTTGATAAAGCTTCTTGGCCATAAAAATCAGTTTGTGAATATTCTTTTAATAACATTTCACATATTTTTTCTAAAGAATCAATACTTTCTTCATTTACTTTACTCATTATACTTCCACTTCTCTGTCTATAAAAATAGAATGTTTTATCTATATATTTTACTCTTTTGGCTTTTAAATAAACCATCGGAGTAAAAAAACTGTCTTCATGAATTAAATTTTCATGAAAATAAAGTTTGTTTTCACAGATAAATTCTCTTTTGTATATATCATCTACAACTTCTTCTCTAAAACATTTTTTCCCTTGAAAAAGAGTTTGAAAAAATTTAGTTCCTTTTCCAACAGTAAAATCTTTAATTTCTTGAGATCTATACAAGGGCATTCCTATTTTATCTTTGCTAAAATATCTCATATTTCCTACCATAACATCTAAATCTAAATTTAATCCCTCTTTAAAGAACTCTTGAAATATCTTTGCATCTATTGTATCATCACTATCTATAAAGGATAAATACTCCCCTTTTGCCTCTTTTATTCCTATATTTCTTGTTGCTGATAATCCTTGATTATTTTTTGTAATTATTTTTGTTAATTTAGGATATTTTTTTTTATATGTTTCCATTATTTCTTCACTATTATCTGTTGACCCATCATTTATTAAAATTACTTCATAATTTATATTAGAAATTTTATAAATACTTTCTAAACATTCACTTAAATATTTTTCAACATTATAAATTGGCACAATTATACTAAGCTGCATATTTTTCTCCTATAAATATCAATTATTATTTTTTCATCAAACTCCTTTAACATTTTTTCTCTTCCATTTTTCCCCATTAATTTTCTTTCTAGTAAAGATAATTCTAAAAACTCTTCTATTTTTTCAATAAGATCAACTACACTTTTTACTTGAACCAATAAACCATTTTTTTTATCATCAATTAATTCTTTACATCCTGTTACATTTGAAGCTATTAATGGTTTTTCCATACTAGCTGCTTCCATTAAAACCTTAGAGATGCCTTCTCTGTAAGAAGGTAAAACTATACAATCTGCTTCTCCTATAACCCTTTCTACGTCTTTCCTATGACCTAAATACTTAATCACACCTTCATTTTCTAAATTCTTCATAACTTCTTCATTAATTCCATTTTTACTATTTCCACCTAAAGCTCCTAAAAACCAAAATTCTATATTTTTATTCTTTTCTTTAATTCTTCTAGCAGCTTCAACATATTCTCTAAATCCTTTATCATAAAAAGCTCTAGCTACCATCAAAAATATAGTTTTATCTTTTTTAGTATTATTTACTCTTTCAATTGGAGAAAATTTTTCTACATTTACTCCTTCTCCTGGAAGAATAAATATTTTTTTCTCTTTTACAATTTTATTTAAAAGTAATTCTTGTTTGTCATCTTCGTTTAATACCCAAACTTCTTTAGACATATTTAACGATATTTTATATAATACTTTCGCTATTTTTGAAACTATTCCGTTTTCAATAAAAGAATATCCTAGTCCTGTCAATATAGCAACACTTGGAATTCCTAAAGCTCTTGCCATTAAACTTCCATAAATATTTGGTTTTATTGTATAGTGAAAAATTATGTCTGGTTTTTCTTTTTTATAAATTCTTCTTAATTGATTTGATAAACTTAAATCTCTAAAGGGATTTATTCCTCTTTTACTTAATTTTATCGATATATGAGCTATTCCTAAATCCTTTGGAAAATCTATTCTTTCATCATTTGGTGCAATTGCCACTACTTCATGACCATCTTCAATTAAAGCTTTAATAACTCCATATCTAAATATATATATATCCCACAACACATTTGCAGTAAAAAAAATTTTTAATTTTTTCATAAAATTCCCCCTTAACTTAATACTGAAGTAATAACTCTTTTCCATAATAAGATTTCATATTTTTTTTACTTTCTATTAACTCTTTCTCTCTTTTTTTATAATTTAATTTATATATTAATGAATTTTCATATTTGTAATTAATTTTATTACCAGGATAACTAAAATTAATATAGATTCTAAATATACAAATAGTCCCAATTAAAAAACTTAAAATTACTTTTTTATTTATATATTCAAATGCCCTTGCATATAAAAACCAAGTTATAAATAAAAATAAAATTCCTATTCTTAATGATACTATAGAAAGTTCACTAGTATATAAAAATATAAATACACTTAAATATCCTATATTTTTTAAAACTTTATTCTTTTCATAATAATAAGCTATTATAAATAATATAACTCTTTCAAGATAAAATAAATTTAATCCTCTAGGTATATTTTTAGGAATTACTTTTAAATAATTATTTATCTTTTCCCCTATAGATCCATTTAAATAATTTCCAAAACTATCTAAACTATTTAATATAAAATCAAAATTACTCAAATATATTAAACTTCCCAATAAAAATAAACTAATTATTAATTTTTTATTATAATTTATATTTAATAAATAATACAAAGGAATATATAAAATAGCACTTTGATGGAAACTCACTCCAATTAAATTTAATATAATATAAGGAATAAATTTTCTTTCTTCTATATATTTCAAAGAAAAAATAAATAAAATTATAGCTTTCATATTTCTTAAAAGTTCCACTTCCATAAATAAACCTTGAATAGAAAAAAATATGACAAAAGCTAATATATAATATTTGCAATATTTTTTAAAAATAAAATATAAACATATAAAATCTATTCCCAAGGTTATACTTTGAAAAAATGTGTAATTTTTATAAATGCTTCCAATAAAAAAACTGTATAACATATAACCTTTTTCATATATATATGTATTACTCATAAAAGATGGATAATAAAAATACCAATCTGTTCCTAAAAATCCTCTAGTACTAAGCAAAATCCAAATAACAATCATTAATATTATTAAAATTTTTGATTTATTTTTATTTTCATAAAAAATATCAAAAATTCCAAATCCTAAGAGTATTAAACTTATTCCTAAAAGCATTTTATTCTCCTTTATAAAGAGCTATATATTTTTTAGCTGTATTTTCAATTGAATATTGAAGACTATTTTTTATTCCATCCTTACTTTTTTGTAAATAATAAGCTTTATCTTCTAAAAGAAGAATTTTATCAACTAAATCATTTTCATTTCCCAATTGAAATAATAGCCCGCCACCTTTTATAACTTCAGCTAATCCTTTAACATCACTTCCTATTAATGGTGTTCCTGAGGCCATCGCTTCTAAAGCACTTATTCCAAAACCTTCATAATTAGATGATTGTATTGCTATATCATGACGCTTTAATAATGAAGAAATAGAATTAGAGTACCCTAAAAATGAAACACGCTCTTCTAACTTTAGCATTTTTGCTTCATTTAAGACTTTATCTTGCGTTTCTCCTTCTCCAACAAATGTTAATGTATAATTTTTAGATAGTTTCTTTAATGCTCTAAGCACTGTTAAGTGATCTTTTGATTCATGAAAACGCGATACCATTATTAGCTTATCTCCTTTTCTTTCTTTAGACCTTCCCATAAAAGCTCTTAATGAAACTCCATTTTCTATTATCTCTAATTTCTTCATGCTAATTCCAATCCATTTTACTAAAGATTCTGCTGTCCCTTCAGATATTGCTACAACTTTATCATATGAACTGTAAATCATTTTATCTAATATTTTATATATAGATTTTTTTCTTCTATTATTTGAAGTACTATGTTCTGTTGTTATAAATTCAACATTTTTCACCATTCTTTTAGCTAAACTTGTCCATATTTGACTATGAATAAGATGTGCGTGCACAACATCAAATTTTTCTTTTTTTATTAATTTTACTATTTCAAAAATATTTTTAAAACTCTTTTTATTATTAATCTTTGTTATATTTACTTTTATTCCTCTTTTTTTAAAATCTTCTAAAAATACTTGATTTTTTGTATCTAAAACAAGGAGTTCTACCTCTACTCCTTGTTTTTTTTGTGATGGAATCAAATCTAATAATAATTTTTCTGCTCCTCCAAGTTCAAGAGAAGTTATAATATGTAATATTTTCATCATTTACCTCTATTTTTCTTTATATCATAATACTTACTCTGAATAAATCTTATAATAAATTTTATTTTGTTTTTTATTGGAATATTTTTTCCTATCATATAAAAATAATATTTTTTAAACCCTTTAGGATTTTCTTTTAATACCTCTTCAAATCTTTTTGTATATCCATCTATTAAATATTTATAATAATAAATTCCTTTATCTATATATCTAAAACTATAATGTTCTCCAATTTTATTCCAAATATATCCCTCTGGAAAAAATTTTTCATTTTCTATTTCTGGAAAAGGAAATTCTCTCATTATTGATGTTTTTATAATTTCTGCTTTATCTTTTAATATTTTTTTATTATAAAAAATATCAATAGGATTACTATCTATTTGATCTTCACCAAAACTTTCATCTTTATATTTTATTTCACCATTTTTATTTACTTCAACTTTTCTAAAAACGATTCCTGCAAAATCACTAGGCAAAGTTACTATCTCCTCTTGAATTAATTCAAGAGCTTTTTCATTTAAATAATCATCACTATCAACAATAAAAAAATACTCTTCAGACGCTAAAGATAAACCAATATTAATAGCTCTCATCTTTCCACCATTTTTTATTTTCTTATAAAGAATATTAATTTCCCCTTCTTGTATAAAAGATTTAATTAAATTTTCTGTTTTGTCCTTTGAACCATCATCAACAACAACCCACTGAAAGTCCTTCATCGTTTGATTTTTTAAACTCTTATATAATATTCTGAGGGTGTCCTCCCTATTATATGTTGGTGTAAATACTGTTATCATTTCTACCTTCCTTTTCCAAAAATAACGGTTTTTAACGTTTTAAATAAAATAACTATATCTAAGAATAAACTATATCCCTTTATATAGTATAAATCATACTCTAATTTATATTTAGCATCTTCCACTGTAGCTCCATAAGGATACATCACTTGTGCCCATCCTGTAAGACCTGGTTTTACCATGTGTCTCAATCCATAATAAGGTATTTGTTTCTCTAGCTCTTTTATAAATACCATTCTTTCAGGTCTTGGACCTATAAAACTCATTTCCCCTTTAATTACATTTAATAATTGAGGCAATTCATCTATCCTTGTTTTTCTCATAAACTTACCAAATTTTGTAACTCTAGGATCATTTTTTTGTGCCCATTTTGCACCATCTTTTTCAGCATCTTCTCTCATACTTCTAAATTTATGAACCATAAATTCCTTTTCTTTTTCTCCAACTCTTGCTTGAGAATAAATTATTGGCCCTGAACTTTCTAACCTTACTATAATAACTGCTAAAATCATTATTGGGAGGGTCAATATCCCTATTATTATAGACATCCCTATATCAAATATTCTCTTTATTTTATTTTGAACTTTACTTCTTAAAATTTGAAATCCATAAGCATTTAATAACCATTCTTCACTTACATATGAAACCTCTATTTTATTCTCAATATCTAGCATATAGTCTAAATATCCTTTCACTTCAGTTCCTCTTAACTTTATTTTTAAAATACTTTCAATCTCTTTTTCATCTAATTTTAATTTTCCAAGTAATAAAAGTTTTATTTTTTTATTTTCAACATAATCTTCTAAAAAATTAATATTTTTATTAAACTCTAAATATCTATATCCTTCTAGTTTTTCTAAACTTTTTTCTAAATTTTCTTTTAATTCTCCTTCTCCATAAATTGTAACAACTTGTTCTCTATATGAAATCATATTTATTACTAATCTTAATAATAATAAACTAGATATAAATATCATAAAAAATATACTTAACCAAAACTCCCAACTAAATAAAAACCATATAGAAAAACATACTATATTTATAATAATAACTGTTAAATAATTATTTAAATTATATCCATGGACTTCAAAATCCATTAAATCAAATAAATACATTCCCAAAACTATGAAAAAGAAAAAAATAGCGCCTAAAACTATCATTTCAGTTGACATAAAAAATATATTTGTTAACATAAAAAATATTATTCCTAAAAAAATTATATATATTGTTCGTAACATTTTTAATTAACATCCCCTTCGTATAAATTAACCCTTTCTCCATCTTCAACAAGATTTTCTGAAGCATTATGCCTATCATAATATATAACAGCTTTAAATACTTCATCTTTACTATCTAAACCATATTCTGAAAATAAAGCATATGGATATGCTCCTGATTTATAAGATGTAACTGTTAATAAATTATTATTTCTAATTAAATATTTTGTTTTTTTATTTTTTAATTTTAATTGATTAGTATCTCTTCCTATTCTTCCTAATATTTTACCTAAAATATTTAGTTGAAAAGTATCCTCATCATTTTTTATTTTCCAATCTCCTATTTCACCTTTTTCAATTCTAACTTTTCTCATATCTTTTCCTGTTGATAAAACATATCTAATATTTCCCATGCTATCAAAAGCAAAGGGTAATCCCTCTTCTTTCAAATTAAAAGAAACTAGATTTACTCCTGGTTGAATACTTGTTGGAACCCTTTTTTCAACAATAATAACAGGTAATCTATCATCTACAGAACCAGTTTCTAATTCCAATATTTTTTCTTTTATTATTTTTTTATTATTTTTATCTAACATTTCTATTTTTACAATATTTTTACAATCTGGATATAATCCTACAATTGGATATATATCTCCACTTTTATATGAATTTTCATATGAATAATTTGGAACTCCATCCCTTCCTAAAATTGTTGTTTTTAAAATAATATTTTTTTCATCTGTTTTAAACATTATTGAATAAGATAATGGGGTTCTCCCATAAGGGTTCATCTTTAAATATGGTTTTTCAAAATTGTAATCTTTTGAATTAAATTCTTTAATTAAAATGTTTTCACATTTTTCATCTCTTACATATAGATCTCCATATAGAGCAGCTTTTCTAATATTAAAATCATTCGTATAATCAGCTATTCTAATAGCTAAATTAGGATCTATTTTTCCTATTTCATAAAGAGTTTTACTTATTGAAACAATCTCTGCTAAAGTATATTTACTTAAGTTTTTTTTCTCTACATATTCCACTGTTTCTGGAGATTTCAATAAAATTTCACTAATATCTATAAGTTTCTTTTCTGGAAGATTTTCTAACGTAACTTCCGTCCCTTTTATTGGAAGTAATTTTGGTATTCTTTCTCTCATTTTAATAACTTCTGGCCTATTTTCTATTTTTGTCATTGTTCCATCATAATTCTCTTTTAAAACTTTATTTTTTAAATAACTTTTTAGATTGGGTGACAATACTTCTAAAGCTTTTATTCCTTGAACTATTTTTAAATTTTTTATAGCTTCATCATAATCAGTTGTTGTTAAAAGAACATTTATATTTTGATCATTTAAAAAACTTACAAATCTTGAGTCATCTAAAATGGAATTTGCAATTTCTAATTTATCAACTGATAATGTTAACAATATATTTCTTAATTCATTCTCTTGAATTTTATTATCTAAAATATTGTCGATCCTTCTCTTTTGACTATTCTTATATATATTTGATGTAATTTTATTTTTTCTTAAAAATTTTTCAAAATTATCCTTTTTTATAATTAATAAAACACTTAAAAATATTATGCATATAGATGCTGAAAATACTATAATTCTCTCTTTTCTTTTCATTTAATTTCACCTCTTTCATTTTATATTATACACTAATTTATATATAATACACAAAAAAAGAGTCCTAAGACTCTTTGTATTTTAAATATTTTACAAAAAATAAAAATGGCGCTTCTTGCTGGGCTCGAACCAGCGACAACACGATTAACAGTCGTG
>NZ_CAMQYW010000056.1 GCF_947039425.1 uncultured Cetobacterium sp.
ATCTAAGAAAAGCTTAGGTGAAATAGAATCTTTTAAAATAGAAGTTAATTTCTCATAAGATGATAGATTTTTAACAAGAAGTTTTCCCATACCTTCAACATTTTTAATGAGAGTATTATTTTCTTTTTCAATATTAAAATCTTTTTCTGAAAGAAGATTAGGATCAATTTTTAAATCAATTGTTGGATTTGAATAATCGATTCCAGGGAAAAGCACTCTTGCTGAATTTTCTTCTAAAGAAAATCTTTTAATAGAATCAATAACTTTATTGTTTGAATCTGTTAAAACTAAGTTAGAATGTTTTCCCATCATTTCAAAATATAGATTGAAAATTTTAACCTCTCCAAGTTCATTTAACTTTGAGAATTTAAAAATAAGAATTCTGTCAAAACCAATTTGTTCAATAGAAATAAGTGATGAACCACTTATTTGTTTTTTTAGATTTAATGAAAAAGTAGTATTTTCATCTAAAAGATTCTCTTCCTTTTGATCAGATAGGTAGCATAAAGGAAGAGATGAAAAACAAGAGAAAATAAGTTTTTGTTTTCCAAAATTCATACTTATGGCAAGAGAGCTAGTTTGAACAATTTTATTAACTCCTTTACCTTTTAAAGTAGTTTCTAATTCATCTTTTATTTTATTTAATGAAATACCATCAATATATAGCATTAATTTTCGACCTTAATTCCTACTAAATTTTTAGCATCTAAAAGATTAACTTTTAAAATAGATCCATTTTCTTTTTCAAGAGCTACCTGATCTTTATCTTCAGATTCAACAATTGTAACAACAGTATAATGTTCTATTCCATTATTTGAGAAATAATCTTGAATAATTGGAGTTCCTTTAACTTCTATTATAGAAACTAAAGTTCCAATAGGAAATTCTCCAACAGAGTTTGGTTTGAAAAATTCTGTTTTATTTTTTAAATTTTTAAGAATAAGCTCAAAAGTATCAGTAAAATGTTCTAAATCTTCTGAAGGAATATTCTCAGTTATTGTTGAAATTATATTTTTATGATAAGTATTGTGATAATTAAGAGCTTCTAATCCTTTTTTAGATAAAGAAACATAAACTTTTCTTCTGTCTGCATCAGAACGAACTCTTTCAATAAATCCTTTTTCTCTTAATTTAGTAATAGCAACAGTTGCTGTTCCCATAGTAATACCTAGTCTATCAGATAACTCATTCATTGTTAGGGAATCTTTCCCAACAGCTTCTATAATATGTAACTCAGTATGAGTTAAGCATTTAATACCTCTTTTTAAAGCTAAGTCTTCTGTTTCGTAAAATAATTTATAAAAGTTTTCTAAAACATCATTAACTTTATTTATATTCATAGTTACCTCTCCTTTAAAGAACTAATTCTTTCTTTGTAATCTCCAGAAAAAACATATGATCCTGCAACAAATATGTTTGCTCCAGCTTCAATACATTCATCTATAGTTTTATTTGTGATTCCTCCATCAATTTGAATATCAACAGTTGAATTCATTAGATGAACCTCTTTAATTTTAGCTATAGTATTCTTAATGAATTTTTGACCTCCAAAACCTGGATTAACTGACATAATTAAAACCATATCAAGATCGTCAATAACATATTTAATAGCTTCAACAGGTGTTGCTGGATTTAAAGATACACCAGCTTTGATACCGAATGATTTTATAAGTTGAATAGTTCTATGTAAGTGTTTTGTTGCTTCTGCATGAACAACAATAATATCGGCCCCCGCCTTAACAAAATCTTCAACATATCTTTCAGGTGATTCAATCATTAGATGAACATCAAAAACTAAATTTGTTTTATTTCTAATTGATTTAACAACAGGAGCACCGAAAGTAATATTAGGAACGAACATACCATCCATAACATCAATATGAATATAGTCTGCACCAGCTTTATCGATTGCAATAACTTCATTTCCAAGTTGGCTAAAGTCTGCTGAAAGTATAGATGGAGCTATTTTAATCTCTTTTTTTATCATTGAATTTCACATCCTTAAAATTATTTAACTAAACACCTTATTTCTCAAGAATTATAACATATTTTACTATTTATATCTATTCCAAAGGTCATTTTTTGATTTTTCATAACAACGTTTATAAAATTCGTATCTTTCTACTGGGATATCCCCTTTTTCCACAGCATTTTTAATAGCACAATCAGGCTCATTTATATGAACACAATTATTAAATTTACATCCTTGATCAATTTTAAATTCAGGGAATAAAGAGATAAGTTCTTGAGCATCAACAGTTTCAGGAATCTCAATTGAAGAGAATCCTGGAGTATCAATAGCAAAACCTCCATGAGTAAGTGGTAAAAGCTTACTATCTCTTGTTGTATGTTTACCAGCTCTTAATCTTTTACTTGTTTCACCTGTTTTTAAATCTTTATCCTCTTGTAATAAGTTAAGAATACTAGATTTTCCAACTCCTGATGGTCCACCAAAAGCTGTGATTTTATCTTTTATAAAAGATTCTAATTCTTTAATACCAGTACCATCAACTGTTGAAATATAGAAAACAGGAATATTGATTTTATTTAAATAGGCTAATTTTTCTTTAATTTCTTGGAATTCCTCTTCTGTTAAAAGATCAATTTTATTGATAATTAAAATAGGATCAATTTTATTATATAAGCTATTAAGAACAAGAATATTAATTCTTTCATAATCAATAACTGGATCTTTTGCTGCAAATTGAATAACTCCATAATCAATATTTGCTACAAGGGGTCTTCTAAGAAGATTTTTTCTTGGCTCTACTTTTGTAATAAATCCATCATTATCAAAAACTACATGATCTCCAACAGCACAATTTTCTCTTTTGTCAGATCTTTTTAATAGACCTCTTAATTTACAAAGGTATTCATTACCTTCACTTTTTATATTGTAAAATCCTTGGATTTTATTAATAACTATTCCTTCTATGGGACTCACTCTCCTTAATTAATAACTTACAACCATATCTATAATAGTACCAGCATGAACTGTTTCTCCAGTATGAGTTGCTTCAATAACAATTCCTTTTTCTAAACCAGGTACAACTTTTTCTGTAATCTCACCAATAATTAAACCTTTACTTGTAAGAGATTTAGTAGCTTCATCAAGTGTAAATCCAATTGTGTCAGGAACTTCAATAGATGATTGAGTATTCGATTTACTTAATAAAAATGAAAGACCAATATCTTTTTTTATTAGACTTCCTTCAGTGGGATTAGTGGCTATTATTGTATTGTAAGGTAAGTTTGATGTTGTATAAGTTATTTTCTTAATTTTAACACCATTTTTATGTAAATCAGGTAAAACATTTACTAAATTATTATTAATAAAATCAGGAATTTCATAATTGTCTTCTCCTTTACTTATCCAAACTCTAACATCTCTTCCTTCCTTAACAGTTTTTCCAGCAGAGGGATTTTGCATAAAGATAGTGCCAGCAGGGAAGTTTGAAAATTGACTTCCAGCATTAACAATTGTGATCTTATCAACAGATTTTATTTGTTTGATGTCACTTAACGTAAGACCTACTAAATTAGGTAATGAGTAGAATCTTTCATTGAAATAAATTTTTAAAAATATATTAAAACTAAAAAAACATATAAAGATGATAAGGATACCAGAAACGAGGTACGCCAAATACTTTTTCATCCTTTTCCTCCTATTAAAAACTAAAGAATAAAGCATTATAAATGCTCTTAAAATAATAACACATGAGCATTAAAATATCAATAACTACTTGATAAATAGTAGGTTAAATGATAGAATGTTATGTAAACTATTATTTAAAATTTAGGAGGGAAAAATGGATTACACAATAGAGAAAATGATTTCTGAAGATGAGCTGCAAAAGAGAATAAAAGAGGTAGCAAAAGAGATAGAGAGAGATTATAAGGGAACTGATCTTATCTGTATTGGACTATTAAAGGGATCAATAATGTTCATGGCTGATCTATTAAAAAATGTAGAGTTAGATTTAGCAATGGATTTTATGAAGGTATCTAGCTATCATGGTGGAACAGATAGTACAGGTGTAGTTAAAATATTAAAAGACGTAGATGAAGATTTAACAGGTAAAGATGTACTTATTATAGAAGATATAATAGATACAGGATTAACATTAGAATCTGTAAAAAAATTCTTAATGTCAAAAAAACCAAAATCTTTAAAAGTATGTTCTTTATTAGATAAACCAAGTAGAAGAAAAGTTGAAATGGTTGGAGAATATATTGGATTTGAAATTCCTGATGAGTTTGTATTAGGATATGGATTAGACTACGATGAAATATATAGAAACCTTCCTTATATAGGGAAAGTAGTAAAAAAATAGTAATTTAGGAGGTATTATGTCCTTTAAACACAAAAAGAAATTTGGACAAAACTTCTTAACAGATCAAAACGATGTTTTGAACAAAATTATGGAAGTTTCAAATGTTCAGTCAGATGAACATATAATAGAAATTGGACCTGGAGAGGGTGCTTTAACAGCTCTTCTTTTAGAAGCTGCTGAAAAAGTAACTTGTATTGAAATTGATACAGATTTAGAAAAAATATTAAGAAAAAAGTATTCTGATAATTCTAAATTTAATTTAATAATGCAAGATGTATTAACAGTTGATTTAAAAGAGGTTATTAAAAATGGAAGAGTAGTGGCAAATATTCCTTATTATATAACATCACCAATTATAAATAAAATAATTGAACATAGAGATTTAATTAGTGAAATGTTTATAATGGTTCAAAAAGAGGTAGCAGAAAGAGTTTGTGCTAAGTCGGGTAAAGAGAGAAGCGTTTTAACTTTAGCAGTTGAGTATTATGGGGAAGCAGAATATCTATTTACTATACCTAAAGCATTTTTCACACCACCACCAAAAGTGGATTCAGCCTTTATGTCTATAAAGTTTTATAATGATAGAAGATATGAAGATAGAATTGGGGAAGAATTATTCTTTAAATATGTTAAAGCAGCATTTTCAAATAAGAGAAAAAATATAATTAATAACTTAGCAACATTAGGTTATTCAAAGGATTATATAAGAGAAAAATTAGCAGTACTTCAAATTCCAGAAACAGAAAGAGCTGAAAATCTAACAATTGAACAATTTATAGATTTAGCAGAGTTATTTGAAGAAAAATAAAAAAGTTTTTTTATGAGAGAGGCATGAAAAAAGAGGGGTAAAATCTGATTTTTGAAAGCCTCCTTTTAGCTTAAAAGGAGTTATATATGGGAAGTAATAGTTATGAGTTTAAAATAAAAACCAAACGTGAGGATATTGATTTCATTAATAAAATTATGGAAGCTTATGAAGGTGTAGGAATAGTTAGAACAAAAGATGCAAATGCAGGAGACTTAACAATAGTTTCAACAACAGATTTTAAAGATGATGTTAGAATGATTGTTGAAGATTTAAATGCGAAATGGGTTATGGCAGAAATAGTAGAAGAGGGACCTTGGTCTGGAGAACTGTAAAATTAAGGGAGGAATCAAATGGAAAAGTTAGAAATATTAATTAATTATATTATTGGGGAATTAGTGGAAACTAAAGAAGGAATAAGAATAAGTTATGAATTAATAGATGATACAGTAACATTTAAAGTAAGTGTAACTCAAGGGGAAATGGGAAGAGTAATTGGTAAAAATGGACTAACTGCAAATTCTATTAGAGGAGTTATGCAAGCAGCAGGAGTAAAAGATAGATTAAATGTTAATGTGGAGTTTGTAGATTAATAAAATGGAGGTAATTTAAAATGGAAGAGTTATTATCAGTTGGTAGAGTTTCAGGAACTCATCATTTAAAAGGAGCTGTTAAAGTAACTTCAAATATTGATGGAATAGAAGTGTTAGAAGGAAACAGAGTAATGGTAGAATTATCAACAGGTGAGATAAAAATATTAACTGTAACAAAGGTAGCCCCAATGGTTGGGAAAAAATGGACTATGGAGTTTAAAGAAATAACAAATAAAACAGATGCTGGAATCATTCAAAATGGTGTTATAAAAGCTAGAAGAGATATTCTAGGAATAACAGAAGAGGAGTTCTTAGCAAATGATGTAATTGGAATGAAAGCTATAACAGAAGAGGGAGAGTTATTAGGTGAGGTAGTTGATGTTTATGAAACTGCAGCTCATGATATATATGTTATAGAGGATGAAGAGTATGAAACAATGATTCCTGATGTAGATGTTTTTATTAAAAAATTAGATTTTGATAAAAAAGAGATCTTAGTTTCTATAATTGATGGAATGAGAGAAAAAAAGAGAGAGATTAAGGAGTAATTTGTGAAAATTAATATATTAACATTATTTCCAGAGTTTTTTGATTCTTTTAAGAGTCATAGTATTATAAAAAGAGCTGTGGAAAAAGAGCAAGTTGAAATAAATATAGTTAATATAAGAGATTTTGCTGAGGGGAAACATAAGCAATGTGATGATCTTCCTTTTGGTGGTGGAGCTGGAATGGTTATGAAGCCAGAGCCATTAATAAAGGCTTTAGAAGAACATAAAGGGAAGGTGATATATACATCACCTCAAGGAGTTCGTTTAAATCAAGGTTTAGCGTGTGAACTTGCAAATGAAAAAGAGATAACTATAATAGCAGGACATTATGAAGGTATAGATGAGAGAGTAATAGAGAGTAGCGTAGATTTAGAGATATCTTTAGGAGATTTTGTATTAACTGGAGGAGAGTTGCCAGCTATGGTAATATCAGATTCTATAATTAGATTGATTCCTGGAGTAATAAAGAAAGAATCATATGAAAATGACTCTTTTTATAATGGATTACTTGATTATCCACACTATACAAGACCAGCAGAATTTAATGGAATAGAGGTTCCAGAAGTTTTAATGTCTGGTCATCATAAAAATATAGATGAATGGCGTTTAAAAGAGAGCTTAAAAAGAACATATAAAAGACGTCCAGAACTTCTTGAAAATAGAGTGTTTTCTAAGTTGGAAATAAAACTATTAAATCAAATAAAAGAGGAGTTAAATAATGATATATAAATTAGGTGATTTAGTTCCAAAAATTGGTAAAAATAATCATATAGTTGAAAATTCATCAATAATTGGTGCTGTGGAAACAGGTGAAAATGTAACTATATGGTTTTCAGCAGTTTTAAGAGCTGATATGAATAAAATTGTTGTTGGTAATAACTCAAATATTCAAGATAATACAACAGTTCATGGAGATACACCTTTTCCTGTAATAATAGGAGAAAATGTAACTATTGGTCATAACTGTGTAATACATGGATGTGAAATTGGAGATAATAGTATAATTGGAATGGGATCTGTTTTATTAAATGGAGTTAAAATTCCTAAAAATTGTTTAGTGGCAGCAGGATCGTTAGTAACTACAAAATTAGTTGCAGAGGAGGGAGATTTAATTGCAGGATCTCCAGCAAAAGTTTTAAAGAAATTATCAGGTGAAAATGAAGAGTATTTAAAATATGCAAGTAAAGTTTATACAGATAAAATAGAAACATATAAGAAACTAGAAAAGATAGGGTAGGTATAAGATGAGAAATTCAATATATTTAGGATTAGTACATTCACCAGTTTATAACAAAAGAGGAGATATAGTATGTACATCAGTAACAAATTTTGATATACATGATATTTCAAGAACTTGTAGAACATATGATGTAAATCAGTATCATATAATTGTATCTGTTGATGCTCAAAAAAAATTATCTGAAAGAATTATAGGGTATTGGCAAGAAGGTATGGGAGCAGGATATAATAGAGATAGAGAAGAAGCTTTTGGAAGAACAAGAGTTTATGAATCTATTGAAAGAAGTATAAAAGAGATAGAAGAGAGAGAAGGAAAAAAACCTTTAATAATTACAACATCAGCAAAAACTTTTTCAAATTCAATAAGTTATAAAAATTTATCAGAAAAAATGATGAATGATGATCAGCCATATTTAATCCTATTTGGAACTGGATGGGGATTAATAGATGAAGTTATGGATATGTCAGATTATATACTAGAGCCAATTAGAGGAAATTCTGATTATAATCATTTATCAGTTAGATCAGCAGTGTCTATTATATTAGATAGATTACTAGGAGAAAAATAATTGAGACGAGAGATTAGAATCAAGCCTCAAAGAAATATTTTTAAAGAGATGGGGATAGACAACATAGAGATCACAGAAATCATTTTTAGTGAAAGAAACAAAAAAATGGATATGCTGTGTGTGGTGTCTACCCCACATGATTTAATTGGACTAGATAAGGCTTATGAAAATTTGAAAAAAAAGTTTGGAAGTGAAGTGGATATTGATTTTAAAGTAAGTTATTTATGTAAAGAGATATCTAAAGAAGATTTTTTAATGATTGTTGAAAAAGTAATAGAAAAATTGAAAAAAACAAATGCAATATCAAAATCTTTTTTATACTTATACAGAGTTTCTGTGGGAGATAAAAGTGTAAATATAGAGCTTAAAAATGAGATGGCAGTAGAAACACTTTATAGTTCCAATGTAAATGGAAAGATTGAGAGTTTATTAGAAGACTATGGAGTTAGAGGGTTTAAAGTTAATTTTAAATCTGGAGATTTTGATGCAGAAGTAAAAAATATAGAAGATGATATAGAGAAGCAAATTATAACATTGACAACTAAGGCTGATATTGAAAGGGAAAATGTAACTAAGGTTTCAGAAACAGCAAAGGTTGAGATAAAATCAGCTGTATCAACAGGTAGAGGCGGATTTAGTAAAAAGAAAAGCATAAAAAGTCCAAGTATGCCAATTTCAGAATTTAAAGAGTTAATAGAAAATGAGATAGCTGTTGTAGAAGGAGAACTGTTTGCAACAGAAGGAAGAGAGTTAAGAACAGGAAAAATACTTCAAGTCCTTAGAATAACAGATGGAGAAGATTCTATAACTGCAAAAATATTCTTAAATAATCGTGAAGAATTTGATGTTAAGGTTGGAGATTTTGTAAAAATTAGTGGGAAAAAACAGATAGATAGTTTTGAAAATAATGAAGAAGTAATTCTTGTTAATATATTAAATAAACTAGATAAAACTAAAGCTAAAAAAATAGATACAGCAGAAGAGAAAATGATAGAGCTACATACACATACTAAAATGAGTGAGATGTGTGGAGTGGAAGATGTAAAAGGGATTGTGGGACGAGCTATAGAGTATGGTCATAAAGCTGT
>NZ_CAMQYW010000057.1 GCF_947039425.1 uncultured Cetobacterium sp.
GCTTAACTCTGTTGGATACTCATTAAAAGAGTATTCTAAAGATTTACAAGGAGCAAAAGAAGCTTTAAAAGGACTTAGTTCTTTTACAACTGAAACAGAAAAAGATATATATGAAGCTTTAATAAAAGAGAGAAGAGATCCAAGAGATAGTCTACCTAAACCACTTTTAAAGTCAGATATATTAAATATAGATAATCTTCAACCAGGAATGGAACTTGAAGGAACAGTTAGAAATGTTATAAAATTTGGAGCCTTTATAGATATTGGTTTAAAAAATGATGCCTTACTACATATTTCTGAAATTTCAGACAAATTTATAGATGATCCAAGCAAAGTATTATCTGTTGGTCAGATAATTAAAGTAAAGATCAAAGATATAGATAAAGAGAGAGAAAGAGTAGGATTAACAAAAAAGGGGATGTAATTAATGAGGATGAGAAAAGATTCATTGCTAATCAAAATAATATTTTACAATGATATAGCAATAATATTAACCTCAATTTTAATTGCCTCAGTTGTAATCTTCACATCTTTTCAAGAGATGGAAAGAAGAATAGATGATATAACAAAAAATAAAATGAAGTTACTAATAAGTAACTATGAATCATATTTTAGTGAAGTTAGAAATGATGTTTATAAAGAGATAGGAAAACACCATATTTCAACTGGAAGTCAAGAGATAGCAGAGGAATTAAAGTATAATCTTTTAAGAGCAGATTTTAAAAACTACTATAATTCAGTTGTAACTCTTTTATCAGCAAATGGGACTTTGTTAGGAGAGTATGGGAATGAAGGTTCTTTAGGAACTCTAAATGATAGTAATATAAAAATTCTTTTAAATAATGCAAGAAAAAAAGAATTTGAAGAGGAAGGGTATTATCTAGCTAGAATAGGTAGAAGAATATATTCTAGGGTGATAATTCCATATGGAGATGAAAAGACAACTAATTATGTAGTTGTTTCAACACCAATAAATGAGGGGTTTTTAAAATCTCTTAAAGAGGGACTTAACTTAACCTCAAAAGATAAGGTTATATTTTTATCTGACTGGAAATCTCCAAGAGCTCTTCAAAGTAAGGATTTTTTTCTTCCCGGAGTTTATAAAGAGATTTTAAGAAAAGATTATAAAACTTATTATTTTAATAAAAATATAAGAAATAGATCATTCTATATTGGAATATATAATTTAATAGGGTATGATGAAAACTATTTAGGTAGTTTTGTTTTAGCAGTTTCTAAAGAGAAACTTACTGAAGAAAAAATGATGACAGCTATATATATTGGAATTTTAGTATTCTTAGTAATGTTACTTAGTTCGACTATATCAAGTAAAGTGTTTAAAAAATTACTATATCCTTTAAGTGAAATAGCTGATATGGCAGATAAAATATCTGCTGGAGAAAAGGTAAGTCATATAAAAATTATAGGAGAGGGAGAGATAAAAGCCCTTTCAACATCTTTAAAAGAGATGATAGAAAAACTTGATACAGCTCAGAAGAATATGCAAAATCAAAATCAAGAACTTGTTAGAAATATAGATAGAATTGAAGCTATTGATAAACTATTAATGGGAATGAATATGGAGACAGATACATATGAAACTATAAAAAAACTAGTTTGTGGTTTTACATCAGAAGTTGGTCTTGGTTATAGTAGAGCTATGTATTTTAGATATAGTAGAGAAAATGACTATTTAATTGGTGAAGAAGTATCTGCAAATAGAAGTTTAAATGGAGAAACACAAAAAGGATTTAAGTTTCAAGTTAAAGATTTAAAAGAGTTAGTGCTCTTTACAAAGGTATCTATAAAAGAGGAAAATCTTTTATCTAGAGCTTTTAAAGAGCAGAAAATAATTTATAAAAATGACTCTGGATATAAGTATGACTTGGGAAATGATCTTTTAAAGGCAATTGGACTTAAAAATTTCTTTATTTTTCCAATACATGGTGCTGGAAAATATTCTGGGGTAATATTAGTTGATAATTATACTAAGGATATTCAAATTAATAAAGAGGAGTTAGAGCTTTTAAATTTACTAGCAATAAACTTTTCAATAGGAATAAATAATAAAGAGACAACAATTGAAACTTTAGAAGAGCAAAGAGTTTCTACAATTGAGAAATTAGCAACAAGATTTCTAAAGTTAAGAGGAGAGGTTGTAGAGAGATTAATTGATTGTTTAAAAGCTGAAAATTCAGGTGAAAAAATAATTAGTGAACTTTCTAAAATTGAACCATATTTAGAGAGAATTAAAGATGATAACACAGCCCTTAGAGAATACACAGGACTGGTTGATAAAATATATGATAGAATTAGTTTAGAAAAACTAATAAATGAAGTTTTAGAAAAATATAAAGCTAAGTTTGATATGGATAAAATATCTGTTTCTTTTTTCAGTTCAACAACAGGAACAATTTTTGGAGAGAGAAGAGGAATGGAAAAAGTTATAAAAGAGTTGCTTGATAACTCATATAACTCCCTGATGACTAAAAAGCATAACAGAAGAATCGACATTATTCTTTCTAAAAGAAAGATTCATGAAAAAATAGAATTAAAGGTAATTGATAATGGAATAGGAATGTCTCCTAAGCAATTAGAGGATATATACGAACCATTTATTACTTACTCACCTCAAACACTTGGTCTTGGACTTTTCTTTGTTCAAAAGATAATAAGAGAGCATGGTGGAGTAATTAAACATTTCTCTGAAGAGGGAAAAAGTACAGAGGTCAAAATAACATTAAACGTATATAAGGAGGAAGTGTAGTGGAAGAAAAAGATTATGGTAAAACGTTAAACCTTCCAAAAACAAGTTTCCAAATGAGGGCAAACTTACCAACGAAGGAACCTAACATTTTAAAGATGTGGGAAGAGCAAAAAATATATGAAAAAGGATTAGAAAAGGGTGGAGAGTCATTTATTCTTCATGATGGACCTCCATATGCCAATGGTGGAATTCATATAGGTCATGCCTTAAATAAAATATTGAAAGATATAATCTTAAAATATAAAAGATTACAAGGTTTCAAAGTACCTTATGTACCTGGATGGGATACACATGGACTACCAATTGAATTAAAAGTAAGTGAAGAGTTAGGATCTAAAATGAAAGAGATGTCAGCTCTTGAAATTAGAGAGAAATGTGCTGCTTATGCTAAGAAATGGGTAGGAGTACAAAAAGAAGGATTCCAAAGACTTGGAATTTTAGGTGAGTGGGATAATCCATACTTAACTTTAAATCCAGAATATGAAGCAAAACAATTGGAAGTATTTGGTGAGCTTTATGATAACGGATATATATTCAAAGGATTAAAGCCAATTTACTGGTCTCCAGTAACAGAAACAGCTCTTGCTGAGGCTGAAATTGAGTATAAAAATGTTAAATCACCATCAATATATGTAAAAATGGAAGCTAACAAAGAGCTTTTAGAGAAAATAGGAATGACAGATACAACTTACCTAGTTATCTGGACAACAACTCCTTGGACTTTACCTGCAAATACAGGAATCTGTTTAAATGGTGAGTTTGAATATGGAGTATATGCTACAGAGAAAGGAAACTTAATCTTAGCTAAAGCTCTTGCTAATAAAGCATTTGCTGATATTGGAATTGAAAATGTTGAATTAATAAAAGAGTTTGTAGGATCAGATATTGAGAATTTAACATACAAACACCCATTCTTAGATAGAATTGGAAAAGTAGTTTTAGGAACTCATGTTACAGCTGAAGCTGGAACTGGAGTAGTACATACAGCTCCAGGACATGGTCAAGATGACTATGTTGTTGGTGTAAGATACGGACTTGATATTGTTTCACCTGTAAACAATAAGGGTGTATTAACTGAGGAAGCTGGACCATTTGCAGGATTATTCTATAAGAAAGCAAATAAGGTAATAGCTGAGCACTTAACTGAGACAGGACACTTATTAAGTTACAAAGAGTTTGAGCACTCTTATCCACATGATTGGAGATCAAAAACTCCAGTAATATTTAGAGCTACTGAGCAGTGGTTCATTAGATGTGAAGGATCAGATTTAAGAGAGAATGCTTTAAGAGCTCTTGATAATGTTAAGTTTGTACCTGATTGGGGAAGAAATAGAATAGGTTCAATGTTAGAGACTAGACCTGACTGGTGTATCTCAAGACAAAGAACATGGGGAGTACCAATTCCTGTATTCTACAATGAGGAAACTGGAAAAGAGATCTTTGAAAAAGAGATTTTAAATAAAGTAATAGAGTTAGTAAAAGTTGAAGGATCAGGAGCTTGGGTTAAATACTCTGCTGAAGAGTTAATTGGTGAAGAGTTACTTGAGAAATACAACTTAAAAGGTGTAGAGTTAAGAAAAGAAACAAATATAATGGACGTTTGGTTTGATTCAGGAGTATCTCATAGATCTGTTTTAGAAACTAGAGAGAACTTACATAGACCAGCTGACTTATACTTAGAGGGTTCTGACCAACATAGAGGATGGTTCCAAACATCTCTATTAACATCTGTAGGATCAACAGGAGATGCACCGTTTAAGATGCTATTAACTCACGGATTCGTAAATGATGGAGAAGGAAAGAAAATGTCTAAATCTGTAGGAAACGTAGTTGCACCTCAAGATGTAATTAAAGTTTATGGGGCGGATATTTTAAGACTTTGGTGTGCTTCAGTAGATTATAGCGAAGATGTTAAAATCTCTGATAATATATTAAAGCAAATGGCAGAAGCTTACAGAAGAGTAAGAAACACTGCTAGATATATTTTAGGAAACTCAGCAGACTTTAACCCTACAACAGATGCAGTAGCTTACGAGGACTTAATGGAAATTGATAAGTGGGCATTAAATAAATTAGAGAGATTAAAAAGAACAGTAACTGAGTCTTATGATAAGTATGAGTTCTATAACTTATTCCAAGAGATTCACTACTTTGCTGGAATTGAAATGTCAGCATTCTATTTAGATATTATAAAAGATAGACTATATACAGAAAAGGCAGATTCAAAAGACAGAAGAGCAGCTCAAACAGTAATGTCAGAAATCTTAGTAACTTTAACTAAGATGGTTACGCCAATCCTTTCATTTACAGCTGAAGAGATTTGGGGAACTTTACCTGAAAGTATGAAAGATTCAGAATCAGTTTTATTAACTAACTGGTATGTAAATAATGACAGCTACTTAAATGATGAGTTAGATTCTAAGTGGGAAGAGATCATTAAATTAAGAAAAGATGTTAATAAATCACTAGAGGTTGCTAGACAAGGAGAAAACAAGATAATTGGAAACTCTTTAGATGCTAAGGTTCAATTAGCTGCAACAACTGAGGAGTTAGCTAAGTTCTTAACTGAAAATAAAGAGATTTTAGAGGAAGTATTCATTGTATCTCAACTTGAAATTGTTGAATCAGCTGATGAAACATTTACAAAGGGTGAGGAGCAAGAAGCATTACTTGTAAAAGTACTTCATGCAGATGGAGAAAAATGTGAAAGATGTTGGAAATACTCAAATGAGTTAGGAACTAACTCTGAGCATGAAACAGCTTGTCCAAGATGTACATCAGCACTTATTGACTAATTATATTAAAGAGGTGAGTTGTGGTTTATATAGCTATAATTATCTTATTAGCATTAGTAGATCAACTTTCTAAATATAAAATAGACAACTGGTTAGTGGAAGGAGAGACGCACCCTGTAATAGGGGGCTTTCTCCACCTAACTTATGTTAAAAATAGAGGGATAGCCTTTGGGATATTCCAAGGAAAGTTAGATATTATATCAATAATAACAGTTATTGTTATTGTGGGAGTAGGAATTTATTTTTTTAAGAATAGAAAAACTTTTTCTATTTTTGAAAAGTTAGGTTACAGTTTTATCCTAGGTGGAGCAATTGGTAATATAATTGATAGAATTTTCAGAGGCTTTGTTGTAGATATGATTGACTTTAGAGGTATTTGGGTCTTTGTATTTAACTTAGCTGATGTATGGATAAATATAGGTGTTATTCTTATAATAATTGATAGTTTATTAGAAAATAAAAGGAAAAAGAAAAAGTAGGAGGAAGTGAAATGACATTTCAAGAGATGATATTTGCTCTTCAACAGTATTGGAGTTCAAAAGGATGTATCATTGGAAATCCATATGATATAGAGACAGGAGCGGGAACATTTAACCCTAATACATTTTTAATGTCTTTAGGACCTGAGCCTTGGCACGTTGCTTATGTAGAGCCATCAAGAAGACCAAAAGATGGAAGATATGGAGAAAATCCAAATAGAGTCTATCAACATCACCAGTTTCAAGTAATAATGAAACCATCACCAGATAATATTCAAGAGTTATATCTTGAATCATTAAAGGTATTAGGAATAGATCCATTACAACATGATATTCGTTTTGTTGAGGACGACTGGGAGTCACCAACTTTAGGAGCTTGGGGACTTGGATGGGAAGTATGGTTAGATGGAATGGAAGTAACTCAGTTCACATATTTCCAACAAGTTGGAGGACTTGAACTTGATATAATTCCAGTTGAAATAACTTATGGATTAGAGAGATTAGCTCTTTATATTCAAAATAAAGAAAATGTATATGATTTAGAGTGGGCTCCAGGAATTAAATATGGAGATATGAGATACCAATATGAGTATGAAAATTCTAAGTATGCATTTGAAATAGCTGATTTAGAAAGCCACTTTAGATGGTTTGATGACTATGAAAAAGAGGCGGATAGAGCTTTAAATGAGAACTTAGTTTTACCAGCATACGATTATGTTCTAAAATGTTCTCACGCATTTAACGTTCTTGACTCAAGAGGGGCAATCTCTACAACTGAGAGAATGTCATATATCTTAAGAGTTAGAAACCTAGCTAAGAGATGTGCAGAGGTATTTGTACAAAATAGAAAAGAACTAGGATATCCTTTATTAAAAAAATAGGATAAAGAAGAGGAGGAATGAAAGTGAGATTACTTTTTGAAATAGGAATGGAAGAACTACCTGCAAGATTCCTTGTTCAAACTCTAAAAGAGATGAAGGAGAACTTAGAGGGTAAGTTAAAAGATAAAAGAATAAAATTTGAAGATATAAAAACTTTTGGAACACCAAGAAGACTTGTTGTTTTAGTTGAAGGTTTAGCAGAAAAGCAGGAAGATTTAGATATTTTAAATATGGGTCCTGCAAAACATGTTGCCTTTGGTGAAAATGGAGAAATTTCAAGAGCTGGTTTAGGATTTGCTAAATCACAAGGTGTTGAAGCAACAGATTTAGAAATAATAGAAACTCCAAAGGGAGAGTATATTTCAGTAAGAAAGTTTATGAAAGGTGAGGAAACTAAAACTTTAGTACCTGAACT
Organism: uncultured Cetobacterium sp.; assembly: GCF_947039425.1. Lineage (GTDB taxonomy): Bacteria > Fusobacteriota > Fusobacteriia > Fusobacteriales > Fusobacteriaceae > Cetobacterium_A. The sequence goes on from NZ_CAMQYW010000057.1 coordinate 7,338, forward strand.
TTTAAAAGAGCTTGTACTTGAAATAAACTTCCAAAGATCAATGAGATGGGGAGTTAAAAAACTTAAGTTTGCTAGACCTATTCAGTGGTTCTTAGCTCTATTAGATTCAGATGTTGTTGAGTTTGAAATAGAGGGAATTAAAAGTGGAAGAGCATCAAGAGGACATAGATTCTTTGGTGAGAATTTTGAAGTGGCTACAATAGATGAGTACTTTGAAAAAATAAGAGCAAATAATGTTATTATTGATATTGAAGAGAGAAAAAATCTTATTAAGAAATTAATAAAAGAAAATTGTGAAAGTTCAAATGAGCATGTTTTAATAGATGAAGATTTACTAAAAGAGGTTACTAACTTAGTTGAGTATCCTTATCCAATAGTTGGAACATTTAACTCAGACTTCTTAGAGGTACCTCAAGATGTATTAATTATATCTATGCAAGTACACCAAAGATATTTCCCAATTTTAGATTCTGAAGGAAAGCTATTACCTAAGTTTGTAGTTGTAAGAAATGGTATAGAGAACTCTGATGAAGTAAGAAAAGGAAATGAAAAAGTATTATCTGCAAGACTTGCAGATGCAAGATTCTTCTATCATGAAGATTTAAAGAAATCTTTAGTTGAAAATGTAGAAAAACTTAAAAATGTAGTGTTCCAGAAAGATTTAGGAACTATATATAATAAAATAGAGAGAGCACAAAAAGTTGCTGACTATTTAGTTGATGCGATTGGAATGGAAGAGAGAAAAGAAAATGTTCTAAGAACTCTTTTACTTGCAAAAGCCGACCTTGTTTCTAATATGATTGGAGAGAAGGAGTTTACAAAACTTCAAGGATTTATGGGAGCAGATTATGCTATTAGATCTGGAGAGGATGAATTAGTAGCTAAAGGAATAGAGGAGCACTATTATCCAAGATACCAAGGTGACGTATTACCTAAAGGAATAGAAGGAATAGTTGCAGGAATCTGTGATAGACTTGATACTCTTTGTGGATGTTTTGGTGTAGGAATTATTCCAAGTGGTTCTAAAGATCCATTTGCACTAAGAAGATCAGCTTTAGGTATTGTAAATATAATATTAGATGCTAATTTAAATATATCTTTAGAAGCTTTAGTTGAAAAAGCTCTAGATACATTAGAAGAAACTGGAGTATTAAAAAGAGATAAGGCTGAAGTTAAAAAAGAGGTTATGGAGTTCTTTAAACAAAGAGCACTTAACGTATTTACAGATATGGGATATGCTAAAGATGTGGTTTCAGCTGTTGTTGATAAAAACTACAATAACTTAGTTGATACTCTTTTAAGAATAAAAGCTGTAGATGAGTTTACAAAAATGGATGATTTTAATAACTTAGTTGCTCTTATGAAAAGAGTAGGAAATATATCTAAAGGTTTTGAAGGGGATGTAGTAAATGCAGAACTTTTAAAAGAGGATGTAGAGAAAGAGTTATTTGAAAAATCTAATGAAGTTGCTCATAATGCAGAGATTAAATTATCAGAAAAAGATTATATAGGTTACTTAAATGTAATTTTATCAACTGAAGATGTAATTAATAGATATTTCGAATCAATTATGGTTATGGATAAAGATGAAGCTATTAAAAACAATAGACTTTCTCAATTAAATTATATTTCAGGAATCTTCAACAAGATAGTAAACTTAGCTTTAATTGAAGAGAAAAAATAATAATTTTAACAAAAAAATTGACAAAGTAGTATAAATAATATATACTAAGTACATAAATAAAACAAATAAATAAATGTTATAAACCAAGCAAAAAAAATCGAAG
>NZ_CAMQYW010000058.1 GCF_947039425.1 uncultured Cetobacterium sp.
GTACTTGGGGGGCAGCCCCCTGGGAGGATAGGAAGTTGCCAATCTTTTTTTTATACACTGATATTTTGGAGGCTAATATGAAAATATTAAAAAAAGCGAAATTAATATATAATCCAGTATCTGGTGGGGGAAAAATCTTAAAGAAATTAGATGAAATTTTTAAAATTTATCAAGAGTTTGATTATATTTTAGATGTTTTTAGAATTTCTAAAGATTGTGAAAAAGATAATGTTTTAATTAATATAGAAGAATACGATCATTTTTTGATTTCTGGTGGAGACGGAACAGTAAATAGTTTTGTAAATTTATTAAAAATAAATGATATAGATATTCCAATAGGGATACTTCCAACAGGAACTGCAAATGATTTTGCAAAAGTTTTAAATATGCCTCAAAATATAGAGATGGCCTGTAGAAAAATTTTAAACTCTAAAGCAAGTTTTATTGATTTAGGAAAAATAAATAATAATTATTTTATAAATATAGCAAGTGCTGGAGTTTTTTCAACAATTTCTCAATCTACAGATAGAAATATGATTAAGGCAATGGGGAAGTTAGCATATATACTAAATGGAATAAAAGAGATGAGTAAAATAAAAAAAATGAAAATTATTATTGAAAGTAAAGAATATACAGCATTACTTGATATTGTTTCAATACTTGTTTTTAATGGTAAATGTGCAGGTAACTTTCCTTTAGCATATAATGCTAAAGTAGATGATGGATTACTTGATATTTTAATTTTAAAGCCAGACTTCATAACAGATGTTCCTGAAATGACAGCAGCTTTAGCTACAAAAACTCATTTAGAAAAAGAGTTTCATTCTTTTAAATATTTTCAAACAAAAAAACTTAAAATAGTTGGAACAGAAAATTATCATACTGATATTGATGGAGAAGTAGGTCCAGATTTACCATTAACAATAGAGTGTATTTCTAATGGATTAAGAATATTAGGAATTAGTTAAAAAGAGATAAAAAAAATTTGAAAAAAAGACTATAAAAATGTTAAAATGTAGAGAAATCATGTAAAGGGGAAATTAAGATTGGATACATTAAATAGAATTTTAATAAAATATTTTAAACGTGATCTAGAAAAAGTGACTGGAGTTCAAATTGATAGTTCAAAAGTAGAAAAAGGTGATTTATTCTTTGCAATTAATGGAGGGAATAATTATATTAATGATGCACTTGAAAGAGGAGCTTCACTGATTATTGGAGATAATAGATCTTTAATAAATGATGATAAAGTTATTAAAGTGGAGAATACAATAGAAATTCTACAAGAATTAGCAAAAATATATATTAAAAATTTAAAAGTTAAAGTTATAGGAATAACAGGAAGTGAAGGGAAAACAACAACTAAAGATATAATATTTAGTGTTTTATCAGAAAAGTATAGATGTATAAAAACTCAAGGTAATTATAATAATCAAATAGGGTTGCCATTTACAATATTTTCATTGAGAGATGAGGATCAAGTGGCTATATTGGAAATGGGAATGAGTAGCTTTGGAGAGATAGAAAGATTATGTGAAATAGCAAAACCAGATTTTGCAGTGATAACAAATATAGGAGACTCTCATTTGGAGTTTTTAATAAATAGAGAAAATGTTTTTAAAGCCAAGACAGAACTTTTAAAATATGTATTAGAAGAAAATGTTATTATCTACGGGGATGATTTTTATTTACAAAACTTAAATGGAATAAAAGTTGGGCAAGATAATAATAATAATTATATAATATCAGATGTTATCTCAACATTTGCAGGAGTTAATTTTTCATTGAATAATGAAAAATATAGTATTCCATTAAATGGAATACATAATTGTTTAAATTCAAGCTTTGCCATTGTTATGGGAAAATTATTGAATTTAAATATAAAAGAGATTCAAAAAGGTTTATCTAATATTAAATTAACAAATATGAGATTTGAAAAAATTTATAAATCAGATAAAATTTATATTAATGATGCATATAATGCTAGTCCTGTTTCTATGAAAGCATCAATAGATACTTTTAGAGATTTACCAACAGAGATGGATAAACTAATGTTTTTAGGGGATATGTTAGAGTTAGGTGAGAATGAAATAGCTTATCATAAAGATATTTTAGATTATTGTTTAAAAATGAAAGATATAAAAGTTTTTATTTATGGAGAAAGAATGAAAAAAGCTTTAGATATCTTAAGGACAGATAAAATTAAATATATTTCGGATAAAGAAGAGATGATAAAAATAATTCAACCACTTAAAGAGGTAATAATTTTGCTTAAAGGTTCAAGAGGAATGAAATTAGAAGAAATAATAATTTAAAGGGGTAGTTAAGATGCTTTATTTATTAGCAAGTTGTACAACAGCATTAGAAGGATTAAAATCAATCTATTTAAGAAGTTTTTTAGCCTTTATAATGTCATTTTTATTTGTTTTAGTGATTGGGAAACCATTTATAAAATATTTAAAAAAGAAAAAATTTGGTGAAGAAATAAGAGAAGAGGGGCCAGTAAGTCATTTTTCAAAAAAAGGAACTCCTACAATGGGAGGGATTTTAATAATACTAGGAACACTATTTACAGTATTTTTAGTTGGAGATATAACAAACAAGTTTGTCATATTTATGACAATAGTGACATTACTATTTAGTAGTATAGGTTTTATAGATGATTATAAAAAATTTACAGTTAACAAAAAAGGACTTTCTGGAAAGAAAAAACTTTTAGGCCAATGTTTAATTTCTATAGGAACATGGTATTTTATAGATAAATTTGGATTAACAGGAAATCAAAGATTGGATTTTTCAATAGTTAATCCACTGATACCAAATAGCACGTTATATATTGGTGGGATATTAATGTTTTTATTGATAGCATTAATATTGATGGGAACATCAAATGCAGTTAATATAACTGATGGATTAGATGGCCTTGCAATAATGCCTGTAATAATAAGTGCAACAGTATTGGGAATATTAACATATTTCACAGGTAATATTGAATTAAGTAGACATTTGAATTTATATTATACAATTGGAATAGGAGAATTAACAGTCTTTTTATCTGCATTAATTGGCTCTGGATTTGGATTTTTATGGTATAATTTTTATCCTGCACAAATTTTTATGGGAGATACGGGATCTCTTACTTTAGGTGGTATTTTAGGAGTGGTAGCAATACTTTTAAAACAGGAGTTATTATTACCAGTTATTGGTGGAATATTTGTTTTAGAAGCAATTTCTGTAATTTTACAAGTAGGTTCATTTAAAATAAGAGGGAAAAGAGTATTTCGTATGGCTCCGATTCATCATCATTTTGAATTAAAAGGATTACCAGAAACAAAGGTAACAATGAGATTTTGGATAATTGCATTATTTTTAGGGATGATGGCTTTGGGAATAGTAAGAATGAGAGGTATACTATAACAAACCACAGTGATTTCACTGTGGTTTTTGTTGTTTAAAATTAAGGAGGAAAAGGCCATGAAAAAAGGGATGGTTTTTGGAGCGGGAGTAAGTGGATTAGGAGCAAAAGATATATTAATAAAAATGGGATATGAAGTTATCTTAGTTGATGATAAAATAGCAATGACTTCAAAAGAAGCATTGGAAAAGTTAAAAGAGATAGATATTTTCATTAAAAGTCCTGGAGTACCATATACTGAATTAGTGAAAAAAGTAAAAGAGATGAATATAGAGATTATTGATGAAATAGAACTTGGATATAGATATAAAATACAAAAGCAAATTCCAGGAAAAATAATAGCTATAACAGGAACAAATGGAAAAACAACAGTAACTACAAAAATAACAGAACTTTTGAATTTTTCAGGTTTTAAAGCAAAATTTTGTGGAAATATAGGTGTTTCTTTTTCTAAAACATTAATTGAAAATGAAAAAATAGATTATTTTGTATTGGAATTAAGCTCTTATCAACTTGAAAATATTAAAGAATTTAAAGCAGATATAGCAATGATAATAAATTTAGCACCAGATCATTTAAATAGATATAAAGATGAAGAGCATTATTATGATACAAAATTCAATATAATAAATAATCAAACTAAAGAGGATCTTTTTATTTTAAATGTTAATTGTGATAATTTAATGAAGAGGGCTCCAAAGATAAAATCGAAAATTTCTTTAATTGGATTAGATAAAAAAATGGAAAATCAACAAGGGTATATAAAAGACGGATTTTTAATTTATGAAAATGAAAATATCCTAGATATATCTCGTGTATCATTAAAAGGAAAACATAACTTAGAAAACATGTTATTCATTGTATCAACTGTTAAATATTTAGGAGTATCTAATAATAAAATAAGAGAGTTTTTATATAATACAACAAGTTTAGAACATAGAATGGAAATATTTTATAATTATGGTTTAAATAAATTTGTAAATGATTCTAAAGGAACTAATATAGAATCAACAAAATTTGCTATAGAAGCATATAATAGTCCAATATTAATTTGTGGTGGTGTAGATAAAAAGTTAGACTTAAAACCACTGGCAAAAATAATTAAAGAAAAAGTAAAAGAGGTTTATTTAATAGGAGAGATAGCAGATAAACTTGAAAATGAATTAAAAGAGATTAATTATGATAATAGTAAAATTTTTAATTTGAAAGAATTAGAAAATGTAGTAATTAAATTAAAAGAAAATCTTAAAGAAGATGCTGAAAATATAGTTTTATTTTCACCAACAACAGCAAGTTTTGATCAGTTTAAAAATTTTGAAATGAGAGGAAAAATATTTAAAGAACTTATTTTTAAATATTTTAAATAGAAAGGAAAAAAATGAAAAAAGTGCTTATAACAACAGGAGGAACGGGAGGCCATATTTACCCAGCTCTTTCTGTAGGGAAAAAATTAAAAGATAAAGGAATAGATGTCGTTTTTGTTGGAAGTTCAACAAGAATGGAAAAAGATATAGTTCCAAGTGAAGGATATAAATTTAAAGGTATAGATGTTTATCCCTTTAACAATTTTAAAAAAATATTCACTAATATAAAATCTATTTTTCAGGGAATAAAAATAGTAAGAGAAGAAAATCCAGAAATTATTATAGGATTTGGAAATTATATATCAATTCCTACATTAATAGCAGGATTTCTTCTTAAAAAAAAGATTTATTTGCAAGAACAGAACTCTGATTTAGGTTTGGCAAATAAATTATTTTATAAATTAGCAAAAAAATGTTTTTTAGCTTTTGATGCAACATATGAAGAGATTGCAATAAAAGATCAACATAAATTTTTAGTTACAGGAAATCCATTGAGAGAAGATATATACAATATGGATAAAACAAAAGAGAGAGAAAGGCTAAAAATAGGAAAAGATGAAAAAGTGCTTCTAATAACAGGTGGAAGTTTAGGCGCAAAATCAATTAATGAAGCAGTTATAAAACATTTAAAAGACATTTATAAAGAGAAAAATTTAAGAGTTTATTGGGCAACTGGAGATAAAAATTTTAATGAAATTAATGAAAAATTAGAAGATCAGCAAATAAAAGTTAGTGATATAATAAAACCTTATTTTAATAATATGATAAATATAATGGCAGCAGCAGATTTAGTCGTTTGTAGAGCTGGAGCATCAACAGTTTCTGAGTTAATTCAATTGGAAAAACCAGCGATATTAATTCCTTACAACTCAATAAAAGTTGGACAATATAAAGTTGGTCAGATTTTAGCAGAAAATGAAGCAGCATTAATGTATAATGATAGTAAGGCAAATGAAGCACTAGAAAAATCTCTAGAGTTAATAAAAGATGATGAAGAGTTAAAGAGAATGAGTAAAAAAGCTAAAAGTTTGAAAAAAAGTAATTCAGCAGAGAGAATTGTTGAGTGTTTAGATATTTGGAGGAATTGATGGAAAAAATATACTTTATTGGAATTAGTGGAATTGGAATGAGTGGACTTGCAAAAATAATGAAATTAAAGGGATATGAAGTTTTAGGAGCAGACTTATCTAGAAACTATGTAACTGAGGAATTAGAAGGTTTGGGAATAAAAATATATTCAGAACATAATGGTGAAAATATAGAGGGAGTTGATTTAATAGTTGCTTCAAGTGCTATTAAGGAAAGTAATCCAGAGCTTATAATAGCGAAAGAAAAAGGTATTAAAATATTAAAAAGAGGAGAATTATTAGCCCTTTTAATGAATAAAGAAAAAGGAATAGCTGTTGCAGGAACTCATGGAAAAACTACAACAAGTTCAATGTTAGGTTCTCTACTGTTGGATATAGATCCAACAATTGTTGTAGGAGGAATACTTCCAGAAATAGGTTCTAATGCACGTGGAGGAAAAAGTGATATATTTATAGCTGAAGCTGATGAAAGTGACAACTCTTTTTTACATATTTTTCCAGAGATTTCAATTATAACTAATATAGAAGCAGATCATCTTGAAAATCATGGAAGTTTAGAGAATATTAAAAAATCCTTTACTCAATTTATGAATCAAACTAAAAAAGAGATATTAATTTGTAAGGATTGTAAAGAGGCAGTAAATTTAACGAAAGATAGAGAAAACATTTTAACATATAGTATTTTTGATAAAACAGCAGATATATATGCTGAAAATATAAGAATAGAAAATGAAAAAACTGTATTTGAAGTATATATAGAAGGTAAAGAGTTTGGAACTTTTGCTTTATTAATACCAGGAAATCATAATATACAAAATGTATTACCAGTAATATACTTAGCTAATGAATTTGGAATAACAGCAAAAAGAATAAATGAGAAGTTATCATTATTTAAAGGCGCTAAAAGAAGATATGATGTTTTATATAATTCAGATACTATAAAAATAGTGGATGATTATGCTCATCATCCAACAGAAATAAGAGCTACAATTCAAGGCGCAAAAACTATAGAAAAAAATAGAACAGTAGCAATATTTGAACCTCATAGATATAGCAGAGTTAAGTTTCTATTAGAAGATTTTAAAAATAGTTTCGATGGTATAGATGAAGTTATTTTACTTCCTGTTTATAGTGCAGGTGAAAAAAATGACTTTGGTGTAACCTTAGAAGGGCTAAAAGAAAAGATAGGTCACAAACATTGTTCTATTATAAATGATAAATTAGAGATAGAGAAGATAATATTAAAAGAGAAAAAACCTGTAACATTTTTATTTATGGGTGCAGGAAGTGTTTCAGCATTAGCCCACAGTATAGTTGACAAAATGTAAGGAGAAACAAAATATGAAAGTATATAAAAATCATTTTATGAAAGAACATTCTAATATGAAAATTGGTGGGATAGCCAAGGAGTATATTGAAATAGAGAGTAAAGAAGAAGTATTAGATATTATAAAAAACAAGGAAAATATTTTTATCATTGGTAATGGAACAAACACTTTATTAGGTGATGGAAATTTAGATAAAACTTTTGTTTCTTTGAAAAATATAGATTATATAAAAGAGATAAAAATAGGAGAAATTGAGGTTGGTGCAGGTCTTGATTTTAGTAAATTAATTGAGTATATGGAGGAAAAAAATTATTCTGGAATAGAAAATTTAGCAGGAATTCCAGGAACTGTTGGTGGATTGGTCTTTATGAATGGTGGAGCTCACGGAACAGAGATTTTTGATGCTATTACTCAAGTTGAAATAATAGATGAGTTTGGAAATTTAAGAAAAATAAATAAAGAAAATCTTGAAATCTCTTATAGAGTGACAGAGATAAAAAAGAAAAAATGGATTGTAATAAGCGCTACATTTCAGTTTTCTCAAGGGTTTAAAAAGGATATTGTAGAAAAATTCAAATTAAAAAGAAATGAAAATCATCCTTTAAATGAACCTAATTTAGGAAGTACTTTTAAAAATCCAGATGGAAAATTTTCAGCAAGATTAATTATTGATTCAGGATTACAAGGAAAACAAGTAGGAGATGCTCAAATTTCAATGATTCATCCTAATTTTATCGTAAACAAAGGAAATGCAAAGTTTTCAGATATAATAAGATTAATAGAAGAAGTAAAAAAAGGTGTGAAAGAAAAAACAGGAATTGAATTAGAAGAAGAAATTATAATTGTAAACGATTAGAATTAGGAGGAATAGGCATAATGAGAATTGCAGTAGTTATGGGTGGAATAACATCAGAAAGAGAAGTTTCTTTAAGAAGTGGACAGGCAGTTTTAGATAGTTTAATTGGGCAAGGGTATAATGCCTTTAAAATAGATTTAACACATGAAAATATGGTATCAGCTTTTACAGAAAATCAATTTGATTTAGCCTATTTAGTTTTACATGGTGAATATGGTGAGGATGGAAGAGTTCAAGGCCTTTTAGATATGTTAGGAAAGAAATATACAGGTTCTGGTATGACAGGAAGTGCAGTGGCTATGGATAAAATATTAACTAAAATAATAGCTAAAGATTTAGGAATTAGAATTCCAAAAACATATGAAAAAGTTAAAGATGTCAAAGGGTATCCAGTTGTAATTAAACCAGCTAAAGAGGGGTCAAGTGTGGGACTTTATATTTGTGAAAATGAAAATGAAGCAAATCTAGCTATGGAAAATTTAAAAAATAAAGAACCTTTAATAGAAGAGTATATTAAAGGGGAAGAGCTAACAGCAGGAATATTAGGAAGTGAAAAATTAGGAGTAGTAAGAATAAAACCTAAATCAGGATTGTATGATTATGAATCTAAATATACAGTTGGGATGACTGAATATGAGTGTCCTGCTCAAATAGATTTAAAAATATATGAAGAGGTTTTAGAATGGGCAAAAAAAATTCATGATAAATTAGGATTATTAGGAGTTACTAGAAGTGATTTTCTATTAAAAGATGGGAAAGCATATTTCTTAGAAGTAAATACTTGTCCAGGAATGACAGTAACTAGCTTGGCTCCAAAATTAGCAGGATTAAAAGGATATACATTTGATACTTT
>NZ_CAMQYW010000059.1 GCF_947039425.1 uncultured Cetobacterium sp.
CTAACTTTACATGTAGCAAAAGAAGTAGCTATTAAAGTTCCTGAAAAGAATGCAGATTTATTAGAGTTACAAAGTGCTCCATTTATTAGACCAGAAGTCCCTGGCTCATGGGTATATTTTCAAGCTATTTAATCAATAAAAATTAAGGAGAAAAATATGAAAAAAATAAAAGTTAAGATTATTAACTGTTCTGTTTATTACAATAATAAAGAATATAAAAAAGATGAAATTTTAGAGATAGATGAACGATTTTTTAGAGATGATTGTATGGAAAAAGAAAATGAATTAGAATCTAAAACTGAAAAAAACATAGATAAAGAAATCAGCAAAGAAAATTTAGAAAATTATCCTCTTACTATAAAAGAATTAAAAGAATTTAGAAAAAACAACTTCCAAATGGAGTAAGTGTCAAAAAAGAAAGTAGAAATATATCAAGAAGCAAAAGAGAAATTTGAAGAAAAAAATCTTAATTTAGATGAGGAGATAAAAACATTTAAGGAATCAAAAGAAGTATAAATGAAAACTTTAAAAGAACAAATAGCTCAAGATATAGAGAAGGTTATATTTAATACTGATGAATTTGCAGAAAAAATAACAATTGAATTCCCACCAAGTGATCCATTTGAAGTTATTGGAATTTTATCAATATGTGAAGATACTTGGAAGAAAGCTAGAATCCCAACTGACCCAAAGAAAGAATCAGTAATTTTACAAATAAATGCAGAACCTTTTAAAGAGTATATATTTGTTCAAGGTTCTGAAGTAAAGATAAACGGAACTAAATATTTTATAGAAAATATCTCTAGCGATGAATATATTAAAGAATTTCTACTAAGGAGAAATAAACTATGATAGAGATTGAAATAGAAAATGATTTGAATGAAAAAATACAAGCCTTCTTTGGAAGAGAAGGAGGAAAAGTTAATAAGCTTTTAGATAAAGCTTTAAGAAAAACAACAGCATATATAAATAAAAATGTAAAAAAAGAAATTAAAGCAAATTATGAAGTTTTCCCTGGACTAGTTAGTCCAGGGATGAAGATGTTGACTAAAAATAGAGAAAGTACATTACTTGCAAGTGCTAAAAGAAAAGATATTAGTGATTTTTATGTTTCTAACATGAGTCCAGCAAGAAGTAAAAGCAAATTATTAGCAAAAGTAAGAAAGAAAAATGGAAAAACAGAGATGAAAACTATGTTCTGGGCATTCTATAAAAATAACACATCAAAACTAGGTTTATTCATTAGAAACAGAGAGAGGAATCATATTGCTAGAGTTAAGTCAGCTTCATCTTTTCAAATGGCTAATAATGCCCTTTCAGAGGATGTAATTAAAGGAGCTAATGAAATATTTAATAAATCGTTAGAAGAGGCATTTAGAAAGGAGCTTGATAATGTCTAAAACATTAAAAATTCAAAAACATATTCTTGAATACTTAGAAGAGAAAATTAAATATCCAAATTTAAAGTTTTATGAATTTTTTCTTCCAAAAGAATCAGGAATGAGAAAAGAAAATGAAGAAAAAGAGAATTCACCAATTATTGTATTAAGTCCACTTAATGAAATTAAAGATAATTTGTTTAGAAAAAGAATCTTTAGAATAATTATTGGAGTAAATGGAGAAGATGATGCTAAAGCATCTAAAGAATTATTTGAACTAGGAGAATTAGTAGTAGAAACTATTGAAAAAAACAGTTTAGTTCCTGGTAAATTTGCTATAAATCCATCAACAATAAAAAGTGAATTTAATATAGAGGAGTGTGGAATGGATTACTGGGTATATTCAGTAACATTTGAAGCAAATATTCCGACTCCAAAATCAAATTTATTAGCAGAGAGAGGTTTTTAATGAAAAAATATATTTATTTAGGAAAGGATCTACAAGTTGAAAGTTATTTATTAAGACATGGGATGGTTATTTCAGAAAATGACTTAACTAAGCTAAAGAAGAGTAACAAGAAAATAACTATCTTATTTTACTTAACAACAGATTATCCAAAAATCAAAGCTCAATTAAGAGATGAAAATAGTTTTTATTCAAGAAAAATAGAAAAGGCCTTTAAGGAGGTATTAAATGCAGTTTAGACATGGTTTAAGAGTTAATGAGATTGATAGTGGAGAGAAGTCTTATCTATCACTTAAAACACCTGTCGTAGTTATAGGTGCAGCTCCAATTAATATGGGAGATTTAACTTGTATAAATGAACCAATATTAATTCAAAATAAAGAGGAAGCTACTAAATACTTTGGAGGAGTAAACAATATTAAAGGCTTTAATATATCAGAAACACTATATACAGCCTTCCAATTATTTGGAGTATCTCCAGTAATTTGTATAAATGTACTTGACCCTGCTAAGCATAGTGAGGTTGAAATTATACAAGATATTATTGCTAAAAATGCAACTGTAAAAATTGAAAGAACGGGAGTTCTTCCTGATGGAATAATCATAACAAGAATGAATTCTGCAAAAGAGGGAGAAAAAACTTCTCCAATCCCACAATATGAAACATCTTTCGATGATAACGGTTATATTGATATTCATTTTGAATCTGAAATAACAGATCCCTTATCTATATCAGTTAAAAAATTAAATCCAGAGCTAGTACAAGCTTCAGATATTATAGGAAAAGTTGATATTAATACACTTAAAAAAGAAGGACTTGAAGTGGTCGATGATATTTTCTCAAAATATAGTGTGATTCCTGGAATGGGAATAGCACCAGGATATACTCATGATAATGAACTTAGAACTATTATGAATACAAAATTTCAAGATGTAAATGGTGGGAAATGGAAAAGTATTATAATAGCCGATATCCCTGAAACAACAAAATACGGAGATGCTATTAAATGGAAAAAAGAAAATAATGCAATAGATCCAGAACAAATACTTTGTTATGGAAAAGGAGTATTAGGAGATCAAGTACTTCATTTATCAACATTAGTGGCTTGTGAACTTTTAAGAGGAAATGCTGTAAATGATGGAGTTCCTTGTGATTCTCCATCTAATAAGGCAGCTAAAATAAGTAAAATTGTATATAAAGATGCAGCAACAAAGAAATATATGGATATATCTTTAGATGAAAAACAAGCGGAACTTTTAAATGAAAATGGAATATTAACAGCAATCCAAACAACTGGAGGATTTGTGTTCTGGGGAAATAGAACTTCAGCATTTCAACCAGGAGGAACAACAGAGAAAAAAGATATATGGATACACGCTAAAAGGATGATTCAATTTATTTGTAATACAATAGCTATTAATAATCAAAATGAAGTAGATAAAAAGATGCCGATAACAAGAGTTATTGCAATTAGAGATAATTTAAATCAATGGTTATCTTCTTTAAAATCGGAAGAAAAGATTTTAGGAGCAAGAGTTGAATTTAAAAAAATTGATAATCCTGGAGAAAATGTAGCTAATGGTAAATTTGTTTGGTTTATTGCCTTTGGAGATATTCCTATAGGAGAGAATTTAAATTTTAATGTAATGAATAGTAGCGAATTTGCTAAAGAAATTTATCAGTTATAAGGAGTGTAAATATGATACCAAGTTTAATTCAAGAATGTGCTGTAAAAATTAATGGTTCTGAAAAGATAGTTGGAGTATCCAGTTTTCAGCTTCCAGATATTTCTTTTAAAGAAGAGGAAATAAATGTATTAGGACTAGGTGGATATAAAGAAGTTATAAAATCTATGCCTGAAGCTATGACAACTACAATGAAATTTTTAGGAGTAGATAAGACAGGCTTAAAGTTAACTGCAGGTAAAAAAATAAATTTAATTTTAGCTGCAGTAATTCAAAAAGAAGATGATGAAAAAATCGGGGAAATTGGACTATATGTAACAATTAAAGGAAGTATTAAAAGCCATAAGTTCGGAGAAGTAGCTCAGAATGGAAAATTAGAACCTGAAATAGAAATAAATTTATCTTACTTCAAGTTAGAAATTGACAAAGAAATAATCTATGAAATAGATCAAAAGAACACTGTTCTAATTGTTGAAGGAGAAGACTTAAGAGCGGGAATAAATGCCATAATAGGCTAACTTAGGAGGACATAAATGTCAAAAGAAACATTAGATATCAAAAATGATATAGCGGCTTTTAAAGATGGACAAGGAATAAAAACAAAAATAAAAAATAAAAGTGAAATTAAGAAAGATGAATTACAAGTTTTGCAAAGTGAGTATGGTGAGTTAGAGCTAAAAGGTGAAATCAATGGAGAAAAGATTATTAAGTTTAGAACAAATTTAACAGGTCAAGATATGAAAATATGTAAAGCTAGATATGAGAAAGAAAAGAAAAAATCAGCTAAAGTATTAGCAGAACTAGATGATGAGTATTTTTTAATGATGGCTGAAAGAATGACAGAAATTCCATATGAAGATTTCTTTGATTTAAATATAATAGATACTTATAACGTAATTAGACATGTAAAGAACTTTATAGGAGAATGAATAGGTGCAAATCCTTATGAAACATTTAGAGAGCTGATTGTAGAGCTCTCTATCTTACTAAACAATCCAATGGGTATGAATATGAAAATAGATTATGACGTATTATGGAGCTCAACATTAGATGAATTAGACTATTATAATAATCTATTTGAAAAATGGAAAAAGATGTTTACAAAAAAATAAAAAAAGCCCGAAGGCTGAGGTTTTGAGGACTATCTTCTGTTTAACCAAAATATTACCAGTAAGTATATTCCAAAAAGGAATACTCCACCATTAATATTTAAAGTCTCAATGTTGATATACATCAATAACCTCCCATGTCAATATTGTGTCTATTGTATACCAAGGCTCTGACCTCTTGATATACATGAGAAAAGCACCCACAAAGTGAGTGCCTATCTCATATCAGAGCTATTACACAATATTAACACGGTTGCCTTCAGGCACTCGAGTAATTAAAGTATAATATATATTAACCAAAAAGTCAAATTAAAAGGAGGTTCTTATGGCTAAAGGAAAAGGCTTTGAAATGGTTATGAAACTTAAGGCTCAGCTTGATAAAGCTGTTCCTACAACAATGCAAAAGCTATCTAAGGAAATGGGATCTCTTAAAGATAAACAAAAACAATTAAATAGTATAAATAAATTAGTGCCAAAGCATCTTCATAAGAATATGTTAGAGTACAAAAAAATTAGCTCAAAACTTCAAATGCTAAATAAGTTAAAAGATACTAATGGAAGTTTAAGCAAAGAGCAAGAAAAAGAATATAAAACCTTAATAAAAGCTCAAAGCAAATTAGGAAAGACAGTTGATAAAGAAAGAAGTGCATATGCTAGATACTCTTTAGAACTTAAAAAATTAAAGATTCCACATGGACAATTACAAAATGAAATAAGAAAAACAGGTAAAGAACTGGAAGAAGTAACAAAGAAACAAAAATTATTTAATAGAGTAGCCAGTTTTAAGAAAAAAGTAGGCGCAGTAGGAAAGAAGGCTTTAGTTGCTGGTGGAAAATTTGCGGCAGGAGCAGCTGTAGCAGGAGTTTTAGCAACAGGAGCATTTGCGGGACAATCAGCGTCACAATATGCTGATTTTGAAGGACAAATGAAAAGAGTCCAAGCTATAAGTGGAGCAAGTAAAAAGGATTATGCTACCTTGGAAAAAGCAGCATTAAAATTTGGAGCAACGACATCTTTTACATCAACACAAGCAGCAGCAGGAATGGAAAAATTTGCTTTAGCAGGATTTAAAACAAAAGATATAATTTCAGCAATGCCAGGAATGTTAGACCTTGCGGCGGCGTCAGGTGAAGATCTTGCCTTAGTTTCAGATATAATATCTGATAATATGACTGCATTTGGATTAAAAGCTGAAGATACTGGAAAAGTCGCAGATATATTTGCTTATACAATGTCAAAGACAAATACTGATGTTGGAACTTTAGGAGAAGCTTTCAAATATATTTCAGCTCAATCAAAAGGAATGAATGTATCAATAGAAGAAAGTTCTTCTTTGTTAGGGCTCTTAGCAGATAAAGGAATAAAAGGATCATCTGCAGGAACTGGATTAGGAGCTGTATATTCACAAATATCAAAAAATGCTAGTGAATTTCAAAACTTAGGATTAAAACTAACTGATAAAAGTGGAGACTTTATAGGAACAGCTAACTTTCTAGGACAACTTGAAGGTTATTTTAAAAAGAACAATATAAATGGACTAAAAAAACAAGAAATGTTGACTAAAATGTTTAGAGTTCAAGGAGCAAAGGTTGTTAATGCTTTACTTGATGGAGAAAAAGAGATTAATGGAGTTTTGTATACAGGTGTTGCCAGAATCAAAGCACAAACTAAAGCAACGAATATAGAGGCTGTAGGGTCTGCAGGTAAAATGAGAGATATTATGCTTGAAGGAATAAATGGAACAAGAACTCTTTTTTTGTCAGCAGTTGATGGACTTAAAATGGCCGTAGGGAAAAGTATATTTACTGAAAAAACTCTAAAAAGTATTAAAACAGCTACAAAATACATAAGTGAGTTTGGACTTGTTCTAAGAGGAGAACTATCAGATAATCCAATTAATAAGTTTTGGCAAAATGTATTTGAAAAAATAAATAAATTGAAAAAAACTTTTGTAGATGTATTAGGTCCTGGATTTAAAGCACTAAAAAATATATTAACAGATCCAAGTATGATTAATTTTTTTAAATTATTAGGGAAAACTTTATTATCAACCATGTACATTGTAGCCTATGCTTTTACTAAAATAGCTCAAGGGTTAGAATTGATAAATAGATATATAGGAATTGATAATATTATTATGTTTATAGGAGCATTTGCAGGAATAGGAAAGATTGTAACAGGAATAAGTTTTCTTATAGGAAAATTAGTGCTATTAAAAGCTTCAATTGCTTCTGCAGGAGGAGTTATTACTTATTTAAAAAGTGGTTTATTAGCAACAAAAACAAGTTTGTTAACTTTAGGAGGTCCAATTGTATGGGTAGGAGCAGCTATATTAGGATTACTTTATTTATTCCATAAATTTGGTGGTATAAAAAATAATCTATTAGGAATATGGGAAGTTATTAAACAATGGTTTGTAACTTTAGGTTCAATTATAAGTACTTTAAATGCAATATATAATCCTTTTAAAGTTATTTATGATTTAGGAATGTCCTTTTGGAATAATTGGGACAGTTCTAAAGGCATCTTGGATAATTTAAAAAGTGGATTCTTTGGGTTCTTTGATGGAATAAAAGAGCGAATAAAGGCAGTAGGAAATAACTTTCTAGCTCTAGGAGATAAGGTTAAGAATATTCCAATTATAGGAGCTTTACTTAATAAATTAGGCGTAGGAAGTGAAGTTAAGGCAGATGGAAGCCATAGAACAGGTTTAGATTATGTCCCTTATGATGGCTATATGGCTGAACTACATAAAGGTGAAAGAGTCCTTACCGCTGAAGAAAATAATTCCTTTGGTGGTAATATGCTTTCAAAACTTAAAAGTAACAGTTCAAGTGAAACAAATACCAATAGTTATACTAACAATAATAAAGAAACATCTTTTTCTATTGGAGATATAAATATAACTATTGAGAAAATAGAAACAAGTAATGCAGATGAAACACTAAAAGCATTAGCAGATATGTCAGAAAAATTAAGAAAAAAAATACTAGAAGATATAAAAAGGATGGTGAAAGATGGAGCAAGGACAACATACTAGCTATCTAACTAAAGCAGGAGATACTTGGGATTTAATTTCTTTTAAAGTTTATGGTTCTACCAAGTTTATAAACAAATTAAAAGAAGCAAATTATTATTTAAAAAAAGTTGTAATATTTCCACCAGAAGTAGCTATAGCTATTCCTATAATTAAACTAACCACAAAAGGAAGTGAACCTGAATGGTTCTAACAAGGAGAACTGGAGTAAAAGCTTATTACAATAATAAAGAGGTTGAGCTCAGTAATGAGCTTTCTTCTTTAACTATTACAGATAATTTATCAGGAGCAATAGATAGCATTAGTTTTACATTAAAAAATGATACAAATAGACTTTTAAAAGAAAACAATGAACTTTGCATTGGACAAGAGGTTAGTTTTGAGTTTTGGACTCAAAACTGGAATTCAGTTGATGAAGGAATAAAGATATATAAATTAGGAACCTATTATATAGACGAAAGATCATTTGATAATGATAGTGGGCAATTTAAAGCTCTCTCAATCCCTTTAGGAGATAGTCAAGATGAAGTTACTACTAAAACATGGGGAGAAATCTCTTTAAAAAGTTTAAATGAAGAGTTTGCAAAGAAATTTAAAATTTCATCATATTTTAATTCAAAATATAATCCTATGTTACGAGATCTTAAACAAGAAAATGAAACAGGATTATCTTTTTTAAATAAAATAGCAGAACAAGAGGGTTTTAATTTTAAGGTTAATGTAAATAAAATAATTATGTTTAGCATTGAAGAATATGAAAAGAAAAAATCTGTATATACTATTGATTTAAACAATTCAATTTATTCATTTAATGAAGAAACAAAGAATTTATATACAAAGATAGAAATAAATCACACACAATCCAAATGGTTAAAAGAAGAGGTTGCAATCTATTCACTTAAAGATTTTGGAATTAAATTACCAGGAAAAGTAAAAGAAAAAGTGTTAAAAATCAATGAAAGAAGTAAAAGTGGAAATCTAAAGAAATTAGCAGAGATAAGACTAATGAAAGAAAATAGAGGGAGAATAACACTAGAAACAACAATAATAGATAAAATAGATTTGTATGCAGGAAATGTAATCGAAATAATAAATGCAGGAATATATAACGGGAACTACATGGTAAAAACAACAGTAAAAAATTTACCAGGGTTAAATGTAAAAATATCAGCATATAAAATTTGGTAAATAAAA
>NZ_CAMQYW010000060.1 GCF_947039425.1 uncultured Cetobacterium sp.
GCTAGAGTAAGAAGAGGTCTTTTGTATAAAGAGATGAAAGCTCAGAATATAAATAAATTAGTTCTTGGACATCACAAAGATGATATAGTTGAAACATTTTTACTAAATATTTTTTATCAAGGTAATATGGGAGTTATGAAACCTGCTTATAATTCAGAGGAATATGGATTGAGAGTAATAAGACCATTGGCTTATGTTGAAGAAAAGGAAATAATAAAGTATACTAAAAAATTAAAATTACCAATTTTACCCAATGATTGTCCTTATGAAACTAGTGAAAATTCCAAAAGATTAAAAATGAAAAAAATGATAGAGGAATTATCTAAGGATAGTCCAAACATTCGAAGTGTAATATTAAATAGTATCAAAGGTTTGTTTTGATAATATGATATAAAAAGAAAGATTCTATTATCAAAGTTTTTATCTTGACAAATATTAATGGATAAACTATAATTAGAACATAAACGGCATTATAAAATATGTGAAAAATTAGGAGGTTTATTCTATGACACCATTAGCTTTTGCACAACATGATAAATTATTTGTGATAAAAGAGATAAAAGGAAGAGATAAAGATAAGAGTAGACTTACAGAACAAGGTTTTTGCATAGGGAATAAGATATCTCTATTAAAAGATGATGCTAGAAATTATATAGTAAAAATTAATGAAACTAAATATGTATTAAGTTTTGGATTGGCAAATAAAATTCTTTTAGAAGAATGTAAATAATAAATAGTAAAGAAAGATCACAGCTATCGCTGTGATTTATTTTGGGAAATAAACTTTGATATACGAACTTTATTTTTAACTTAAGATTTGGGAGGCATTAGTATGAAATTGACAGATTTAAAAAGAGGAGAAACAGCTAAAATAGTTAAAATTGGAAAAATTGGAGAACTGAAAAAAAGATTAGTTGATATGGGCGTTACAAGTGGAGAGATGATAAAGTTAGAAAGAAACGCACCTTTAGGAGATCCACAAGAGTTTATTGTTAAATCAACAAATATAGCAATAAGAAAAGTAGATGCACAAAATATTGAAATTGAAATAAATAACTAAAATAAAAGACATAAGAAGAAAGGGGATTATAATGATAAAAATAGCATTTGCAGGAAACCCAAATGTAGGAAAGTCAGCACTGATTAACTCTATAGCAGGTTCAGATTTAAAAGTAGGAAACTGGGCAGGGGTTACAGTTGAAAAGAAAGAAGCAGAATTCGATTATAAAGGGGAAAGAATTCAGTTTATTGATTTACCAGGAGTTTATAGTTTAAGTCCGTATACATTAGAAGAAAAAATAACAAGAGATTTCATAATAAATGAAAATCCAGATGTTGTAATAAATATAATTGATTCGACTAATTTAGAAAGAAACTTATATTTAACAATGTTATTAAAAGAACTTGAAAAACCAATGATAATGGCTCTTAATTTTGGAGATGAATTTGAAAAATTAAATTATAAATTGGATATGAAGAAATTTGAATCACTATTAGAAATGAAAGTGGTTATGACTTCAGCAGTAAAAAGAACGGGATTAACAGAACTGTTAGATACTGCAATAGAAATAACAAAAAATAAACAAGAAATAGATTATAATTTTGTTTTTGATAAAGAGATTCAAGATGCAATTCATACAGTAAAATGTAGAATTCAAACAGAAGAAAAATTAACACAAGCATCTAAAAAAATGAGTTCAAGTTTTTTAGCAATAAAACTTTTAGAAAAAGATGCTCATTTATTGGAAATTTTAAAAAATGAATATAACTATATTTATGAAGATGAATTTGATGATATTAGAGACGCTTTAGAGGATACTCATGATGAAGATATAGAAACAGTTTTAGCAGAAGCTCGTTATGGAATTGTAAAAGGGATTCTTGCAAAAACTTTTACAACTTCTATAAAATCAAGGTTAGATTTGAGTGATAAAATAGATAGAATTTTATTAAATAAATATTTAGGGTTACCTATATTCTTTTTAATAATAGTTGGATTGATGGGATCTGTATTTAATGGATCAGCACCTTTAATTGACTGGGTAGATGGATTTGTTAATAACTATATTGGAAAATATGTTGGAATGTTAATTGATCAAAATACACCAGCATGGTTAGCTTCATTAGTAATGGATGGAATATTAGGTGGAGTTGGTGGAGTTGTAGTATTTGTTCCTTTAATGTTATTCTTATATTTCTTCTTAGCTATTTTAGAAGAAAGTGGATATATGTCTAGGGTTGCCTTTTTAATGGATAGAATTATGACGAAATTAGGGTTGAATGGAAAAGCTTTTGTCCCTATGGTTCTAGGATTTGGATGTACAGTTCCAGCAATATATGCAACGAGAACTTTAGAAGATGAATCATCAAGAAGATTAACAGCAGCAATGGCTCCTTTTATGTCTTGTGGAGCTAGACTTCCAGTATATGGATTATTTACAGCTGCTTTCTTTGGTGGGAAAGCAGGATTGATAGTAATGTCATTATATGTTTTAGGAATAGTTGTAGCAATTTCTGTGGGATTAATTTTAAAGAACTTTAAAATGTTTAAATCTGAAGGAAGAGCTTTATTAATAGAGTTACCTCCATATAGAGTTCCAAGTCTTAGAGTTATAGTAAGATCTACAGTAACAAGAACAGGATCATATTTAAAGAAAGCGACAACTATTATAATGGGTATGCTTATGGTCTTATGGGCATTAACATATTTCCCAAATAATGGAGATACTTCAAATTCTTATATGGCTAAATTTGGTAAAACTTTCCAAACAGTATTAAAACCAACAGGTTTTGCAAATAGATGGGAAACAGTAGCAGCAATTCCACCAAGTTTAGCAGCAAAAGAGATTGTAGTTGGATTTATGTCTCAAGTATTAGATTCTAACGGAATAGATGAAGCAGCAGCAGCAAATGCAGATTCAGCAACTAAAACAACTTTCGCTCAAGATACTCTGGAGCAGGTTTTAGGTTTAGGAGTAGCAGTAAAAGATTCAATTGTAGCAATTTCAAGTTTTGATATCAAAGGACTTTTTGCAGTGCCAGATGCGACTGAAATAGATGAGGAAGCAACAGGACTGGTATCAGCAACAAGAATGCTTTGGACTGACAATTTAGCCCCTTTAAGAGCTTATTCGTTTATGGTATTTATATTATTAGTGGTACCTTGTGTAGTTACTTTAGGAGCAATAAAACAGGAATTCGGATATAAATTTACAGGATTTGTTGTAACTATGTTGTTAGTAGTACCATATATAGTATCAACTCTTGTGTTTCAGGTAGGAAGATTGTTCTTTTAACCTTAGGAGGAAAAAATGAAGAATTTAATTTTAGTAGCAATAGTAGTAGTAATAGCAATAGTAGGATTAAAAAGTTTATATAAAATGTTAAGAGGAAAAGGTGGATGTTCTTGTTCTAAAGATAAACAAGGAAGTTGTTCTTTTAAAGATAAATGTAAACATTAGAAAAATGGGAGATTAAAAAATCTCCCATTTTTTATTTACAGCCATTTAAAAGATTCATCAATATTTTCATCGATTTCTACGTCAGCTGTATACATATTGTAAATAAAATCATCAAGTGGACAAACAAGAAGAGCCATAACAACATTTTCAGGAAGATTCATTCTGAAAAATTTAAGTTTTTTTAAAAGGGTATCAACCATTTCTTCAAGTACTAAAAGATGGAAAACAGATTCAGAACCAGGCCATACGTGATTATTAAGGTGACGAACACCGCTTTCCCAACTTCCTTCTAATTTGCATTGAACTGTATAATGATGAAATCCGATACTATGTAAAAATTTTTGTAAATTATTTTTTTGAGAATCATTGAGATAAATAACAACACGTTTAAATGTTTTTTTTGCTTTATTCATATATACCTCCATATTCTTTAGTATTATCTTTATTACCTTATTTTAATCTAAAAATCAAGAGAGTATATTAAAAGAACGAAATAGGAACATAAAATTGAGAATATACAATATCAGAAATAAAAAATTTAAAAAAAGTACACATTTTTATAAATGTATGGTATAATCATATGATGAATATAAATAGATTAAGGAAGTGATTATGGAAAAATTATTAACATTTAGAGAATTAGGGTTAACTGAAAAGACACTAAAACCTCTAGAGAAAAAAGGGTTTGAAAATCCAAGTCCAATACAAGCATTAACAATACCTGCATTATTAAATGGTGAAAAAGATATTATAGGTCAAGCTCAAACAGGAACAGGTAAAACAGCAGCATTCTCTTTACCAATTCTTGAAAAGATTGAAGAAGGTACAGGAAATGTACAAGCAATAATACTTGCACCAACAAGAGAATTAGCAGTTCAAGTTGCAGAAGAGATTAACTCTCTTGCAGCAGGAAGAAGACTGAAAATAATTCCAGTTTACGGTGGACAATCATTAGAGCAACAAAAAAGACACCTGCAAAGAGGAGTGGATATTGTTGTTGGAACACCAGGAAGAGTTATTGATTTAATTAATAGAAAGATATTAAAAATAGATAACTTAAAATATTTCATACTAGATGAAGCTGATGAAATGTTAAACATGGGATTTGTTGAGGATATTGAGCAAATATTAAAATCAACAAACGATGATAAAAGAATGTTATTTTTCTCTGCTACAATGCCTACAGAAATTTTAAAAATTGCTAAAAGATACATGGGAGAACATGAAATATTAGCAGTTAAAAAGAAAGAATTAACTACAAGTTTAACAGAGCAAATTTACTTTGAAGTAAAAGAGAGAGATAAATTTGAAGCTTTATGCAGAATAGTTGATATTGAATTAGATTTTTATGGAATTGTATTCTGTAGAACAAAGAACGATGTAAATGAATTAGTAGGTAAATTACAAGATAGAGGATATGATGTTGAAGGGTTACATGGAGATATCAGCCAAAATCATAGAGAAGTTACTTTAAAGAGATTTAAGAACAAAAACTTAAATATCTTAATTGCAACAGATGTTGCAGCTAGAGGAATTGACGTAAATGATTTAACTCATGTAATTAACTATGCTATCCCTCAAGAAGCAGAAAGTTATGTTCATAGAATTGGAAGAACTGGAAGAGCTGGAAAAGAAGGAACTGCAATTACATTTATAACTCCTTCAGAGTATAGAAAATTACAGCAAATTCAAAAAATAACAAAAACTGAAATTAAAAAAGAAAAAGTTCCTGGAATAAAAGATGTTATCTTAGCTAAGAAAACTAGATTATTTGATAATGTAAATAGCATTATAGATAATGGAGATGCTGAGAATTTCTTAGAAATGGCTAAGGAATTAATGGAAAAGGAAGCAACAGCAATAGAGATTATCGCTGCAATTCTTAAAAATTGTTATGAAGATGAATTAGATGAGTCTAATTACTCTAACATAGAAAGTGTTGCAATAGATAAAACTGGAAAAACTAGATTATTTATAGCTTTAGGAAAGAAAGATCAAATGACTGCTAAGAAATTAGTTGATTTAATATCTAAGAAAACTAGAGTACATGAATCTAAATTAAAAGGAGTAGAGGTATATGAGAACTTCTCATTCGTATCTGTTCCATTTGTAGAAGCTGAAGAGATTGTAGAAATCTTTAAAAAAGATAGAAGAGGTCAAAAACCTTTAGTTGAAAAAGCAAAACAATCAAGAAGATAATTATATGAAAAAAGAGCTGTTACGAGGGAAACCGAGTGCAGCTTTTTTCAGCATAATTGGAGGGGAAAATGAAAAAAAAGATGATTATTGCTTTTTTTATAGTGATAATGGGGATTTTAGTTTTGGGAAAAAAATATACAAATGAAAAAAATATAAAAAGAGCTTATAATATAACAATAGATTTAAATAGAGGGATTAGTTTAAATAATTTTTTTGAAAAGTTAAATTTAAACAATGTATTTTTTAAAATTTATTTAAAAATTGAAAGAGATTCGGGCAGAAAGATAAAGGCTGGACACTATGAATTTAAGGGGAATTATTCATACGGGGATTTATTGAATATATTGGAAGAGGGAAGAGAAAAATATGTATCTTTAACAATTCCTGAAGGATATACAATATTAGAAATTGGAGAACTACTAGAAAATAAAGGGTATGGAAATGTTAAGGGGCTCAATGAAGCTTTAAAGAATATAAAAGATTTTCCATATTTAACACCAAAAGGGAACTTTCAAGGATATTTATATCCAGAAACATATTATTTCTCAGGAGAGATAACACCTGAAAAAGTAGTAAAAAGAATGTTAAAAGAGTTTTTAATAAAATTCCCGCCAAAAGATTATCCAGATAAAGAAATATTTTATAAACAGCTAATAATGGCATCTATTTTAGAAAGAGAGGCACAAATCGCTACAGAAAAGCCCATAATGGCTTCAGTATTTTATAATAGATTAAATAAAGGGATGAAATTAGCATCAGATGCAACAGTAAATTTTGCATATGATTATAAGAAAAAAAGAATGTATTATAAAGATTTAAAAATTGATTCACCATATAATACTTATATGTATAAAGGATTACCTCCAGGACCAATTGCTAATCCAGATTATGAATCTGTCATGGCAGCAATTAATCCAGCAAAAACAAAGTATTTATTTTTTGTTGCAACAGGAGGAGGACATCATACATTTACAAAAACATATAGAGAACATTTAGAAGTTCAAAAAAAGAAAAAATAGTTAGGAGTAAGTTGTGGAAAAGATAGTTTTAGTAGGAATAAATAGTCAGTACATACATACAAATTTAGCAATAAGATATTTAAAAGCTTATGCTGAGAAAAAAAGTGATATAAACTTAGAAATATATGAAAGTAATATAAATAGTCAAATGCATACAATAATAAGTGATTTATACAATCTACAACCAGGTCATTTAATATTTTCTACATATATTTGGAATAAAGATTATGTGTTTGCTATAATTAAAGAATTAAAAAAGATTTTACCAAATACAACAATAACCTTAGGGGGACCTGAGGTTACTTATAATGCAGAAGATTCTTTAAGAGAGAATAAATCTATTGATTATGTATTAGTTGGAGAAGGTGAAAAGGTACTTTTAAATTTTTTAACTAAACCAGTTAAAGAGATAAGAGGAGTTGCATATTTAGAAGAGAACAAATTTATGTACAATGGAATGGAACATCCAATAGAAAATTTAGATGACATTCCATTTCCATATACAGAAGATGAGTTAAAAGATAATATAAAAATCTTATACTATGAATCAACAAGAGGGTGTCCTTTTAGTTGTTCTTACTGTTTATCATCTATTGATAAAGGTGTAAGATACTGGTCTTTAGAAAGAGTTCAAGAGGATCTTAAAAAGTTTCTTGATTCAGGAGTAGAATTAGTTAAATTTGTAGATAGAACATTTAACTTAAGAAAAGATAGATATTTAGGAATTTGGAAATTTTTATTAGATAATTATAAAGATGGAGTAACTTTTCATTTTGAGATAAATGCAAATATTTTTGATGATGAAGTAGTGGAATTTTTAAAATTAGTTCCAGAAGGATTTTTCCAATTTGAAATAGGAATTCAAAGTGTTAACAAAGAAACAATGAATAGTATAAATAGAAGAAATCTTTTAGATAGATTAAAATATAACATTAAATCAATTTCTAAGAATATTCATTTACATGTGGATTTAATTGCGGGACTTCCTTATGATACATATGAAGAATTTAAAAATTCCGTAAACTATGTAGATGATTTAGGTGCTGAGATGATACAACTTGGTTTTTTAAAGATATTGTCAGGAACTAAAATTTCTCACGAAATAGAAAAGTATGATTATAAATATATGGAGTTTCCACCATATGAAGTTCTATCAAATAAATTTATCTCTTATGGAGAACTTGTTAAATTGAAACATATTGAAAAAATGTTAGATTATTATTATAATTCTGAAAAATTTAAAAACTCTGTGAGATATATAATAGATAATCATTATAAAAATCCTTTTGATTTCTATGAGGCAATTGCTAATTTTTATGTGGATAAAAAATATATAACTTTGGGACATAAAGTTGTAAGTTTATTTAATTATTTAGTAGATTTTTATGAGGAGAATAATTTTGAAGGAAAAGAGATATTTATAGAGTATTTAAAATTAGATTACCTACTAATTGGGAAACCAGGAAGTTATCCAAAGTGGTTTGTAAGTGAAAAAGATAAAGAGAAATATAATGAAATTATACAAAATAAAGAGTTTTCATCATCTAGAGAAGCTTATAAAAAAACAGAATTTGAAAACTTTAAATATAATGTAATTTCACACAAAAAAGAAAATATAAATATATTATTTAATTATAGTAATAAAAAAGTAAAATTAGAGTTGTTTTAATAAGAAAATATGAATGAAAATAGTTTTAAAAAGGGTCTCTATATGGTATAATTTTAAAAAATACTCTTTGAAGGATAATATGATGTTAGAAAAAATATTGAAAAAAATTAAAAAAGAAAAATTAATAGAAAATGGTGATAAAATAATACTTGGATTATCTGGTGGACCAGATTCAGTATTTCTTTTATATGCCC
>NZ_CAMQYW010000061.1 GCF_947039425.1 uncultured Cetobacterium sp.
TCATTTATTTATAATAATAGTTCTGCTGTTACTTCTCCTGAAAATACTAATACTGTAACATATACTACTCCTGCTTCAGCTATGCTTACTTTAGAGAAATATCAAGCTGTTGATACAAATGGAGATAACACAACAGATACTCCATTCTCTAAAGATGCCTTAACAGCTAACCCTGGAGAAACTATATTCTATAGACTAACAGCTACAAATAATGGTAATGCTGCTGCTACAAATGTTGTTATAAAAGATACAACAGCTCAGCATACTACAATGTTCTATGGTAATGAATCTGTTACTGACAAAGGTAAACCTGTTTGGAATATTGATGGTGGAGCCTTTACTGAAATCACATCAAGACCTGCTCTTGGTGGTGCTGGTGAAATCTCAGCTAGTATCCCATCTTTAGGTGCTGGTGAATCTGTAACTGTTCACTACAATGTTAAAGTAAATAATTAAAAATAATAGTAGGGCTCTTAGAAATAAGAGCCCTACTATAAAAAAGGAGGATATAAAAAATGATTAAAAAAACATATTCTTTTATTTTAATTTTTATATACTCTTTTTTATATTCAATATCTTTTTCGAAAGATATTTTTATTCATTCAAAATTACCATTAGTTTATATTTCTTATGAATACCATAAAGAAAATTCAGTGCTTTTATTTTTCAAAATATTAAATTTAGATAATCAAAATACATACAGTTTTAATTTTACAAATAATCTTATTCATAATTTTAATATTATTGAAAATAAATCTTTTTGGATTCCTTCTCATTCAAAAGTTAAAAAAAACATAACTTTTCATAATAATAAAACTGGAAGTTCTGACAATAATATGATTTTTAACATTGTTGATCAATCACTATTTCTTAAAATTAAAAATAAATCTCAAGGCGGACTTCTCGTTCTATCTTTAGAACCTAAAATATTTACTATAGAAAGTTCAACTTCACTTGTATATGTTAATAACTCTAGTAATATGAATTCTAAAATTAATAATGAATTAACTAAATTAACACTGCATAAATATCAAGCTATTGATAAAAATAGAGATAACATCCCTGATACTCCTTTTTCTAAAAATACTATTGCTACAGATCTTGGTGATATAGTTTTTTATAAACTAATTGCTATAAATGAAGGCGAAACAACTGTAACTAATCTTTATATCCAAGATAGTATACCTGAATATACCTCTCTTTCTTCAGGAGATAACTCAATTTCTGAAAGAGGAAAACCATCTTGGAAATTAAATAATGGTGCATTTAATGAAATTTTATCAAGACCTAATTTCGGAGAAAGTGGAATACTATCAACTAATGTTTCTACATTAAACTCAGGAGAAACTATTACTATATATTATAATATTAAAATTAATAACTAAATTTTTAAAAAGGAGGATACAAAGATGAATATAAAAACTAATTATTTTCTTTTAATTTTTCTATACTCCTTTTTATATTCACCATCTTTTTCAAAATCTTTTAGCATTGGAACTACTGCATCTCTTGAATATCAAGATAAAAACATTGATTCAAATTTACCTATTGTACATATTATCTATGAACGTTCAACAGTTATTATTGAAGAGTCTTGGGAAAACTCTGAAAGTAATTCAGTTATTTTATATTTTAAAATATCAAGTTTAAACTTTGAAAGTTCATACAATCTAAACTTTTCAAATGACTTTGAAGATAAATTTGATATTATTGAAAATAAATCTTTTTGGATTCCCTTTGGTACAGAAATAAAAAATATAATAACTTTTTCCAATGATGGACCTGAAACAAGTGATAGTAATATATCCTTTAGTCTTGAAAATAGTATTGCTAACTTAAGCATAGATACTATTCCAAATATTCATGTTACTAACTCAAAAGGTGGTATTTTAGCCTTGTATTTAACTCCTAAGTCTACATTTAAACCTGGAAGTATTTTTAAAAATAGAACTCCATATACTTATATAAATAACTGTGAAGAAAATGCTGATTCTATAGCAAAAGCTCCAGATTTAGTTATTCAATCAAAAACAAAAGATGAAGGAGTTAGTTTAATAAGACTTCAAGCACTAGATTCAAACAACGATAACAAACCTGATTTTCCTTATCAAACTAGTTCAATTAATGGCAGTGGAGGTGATCTAATCTTTTATGAAGTTGAAATTAAAAATAAAACATTAGAACCTATTTTTAATTTAGAAATAAATAACACTATTGGATCTCATACTAAAATGTCCTTTGGTGATAAACTTTTTACAGGCACTGGTTTTCCTATTTTAAAGAAAGATAATGGTGAAATTATAAAAATAACTGATCATCCTAAAGAGGGAGATCAAGGTTCAATTAAAATCTCATTAGACTCTTTAGAAGTCCAAGAAAGTATATTTATTTATTACTGCGTAGAAATTGTAAAATAATACGGGAGAATGACTTATGAAAAATTTTATATCTATTTTTTTTATTTTTTTATTTTTTATTACTAATAAGCTTACCTATTCAAATAGTACACCTGGAAATACTAATATTGTTACTCAAACCACGTTACAATATCAAAAACAATCTGGTGAAACAGTTATATCTGTTTCCAATTATGTAGTTGTTAAACTAAATGAAATCACATCTTTTGCTGTTACTAATTATCTTCCAGAAGTGATTATAAATGAAGGAGAAGAGATTATTATTCCGTATAAAATTTCTAACCATGGAAATATTGAGGATAGTTATATTATCAATGTTCTTAACTTCCAACCTTTTTCTGAGTTCGAATTTTTTATTGACGATAATGGTGATGGTCATCTTGACCCCAATGAAACTACTCCTTTAGAATTAATTGGCAACTCATTTTTTAAAACTCCTATCGTTGGTTTTGACAATGGAATTAATCTAGTTTTCAAAGGAAAGTTCAAAAATAGTTTTAATTCTAATAATTTCTTATTAAATTTAGCAGTACAAAGTACTTTGAAAAAAAATATAACTCAACAAATTCAAAATAATATTGTTATTCAACATCAAAACAAAGTTAAAATTATTAAGTCTATTTTTTTCGATAAAGAAGAAAAACAATTTTACTTTACTTTTAAATTTGTGAATAATAATCTTCAAAATATAAGTTCTATCACTTTAGAAGATGATATTAATACTAATTTTAGAATCTCTAATTATATAGGATTTTGGAAACCTTTTCGTAGCGACGAAAAAAAAGCTGTAACCTTCTTCTTAGATGGTGCAGAAAAAGAAGATCCTAATTTAAATATTAGTTTAATTAATAATATTTTAAAGATTAAATTAGATAACGTTCCACACAGTCATCAAACTGATATTGGTGGAGTATTATTTATTCCATTTATTGTAGATCCTAATTTACCAGAAAATACTATTTTAAGAAATAGCGGAACCTACAATTTTACTAATAACGGCCTACAAAGTGGGGATTTTTCTACAAATGAAGTAATTTATCTATTAAGTTATGCTCCTAAAACAACTGTCACAGGAGATTCATCCCCTGAAGATACATCTGAAAATAACCAATTTATTTATAAATTTACAAATACCATAACAAATTTAGGAAATAATACGGATACATTTAATGTCATTTGTAAAAATAGTGATTTTCCTGGAGAATTAAACTTTACAAATATAACAGACTCTAATGATGACGGAATTCCTGATACAGGTCCTCTTGCCATTGGAGAAACTAAAGAAATTATTTTTACTTTCACTATAAAACCTGAGGATATTTCAAATAGATTATATACTTCTAACAAAATATTTGTTAGTATTAAAAATTCATCTTATATTGTTTCCACAACAAATACACTAAACTTAGATACTTCCCCAGAAAATATCATTTTCTTAAAAGAGCAAGGTACTCAAGTTGGAAAATATACTTCAAAAGATATTGAAGTAGATTCTACTGATAAAATATATTATAAAATCACACTAAAAAATGATAATCCATTAGCTCATATCTTTTTAGATGAAATATTTGACACTATCCCTGAAAATACATCTCTTAGTCAAGGAAACGGTTCTTTAGATGAAGGTGGAAAACCTGTATATAAAAATGGAAATAAAAATTTCACTGAAATAAACTATATTCCAACTGAAAATAAACTTAGAATCAAAAACATCACAATTGATCCTAACAGTAGCTTAATTATTTATTTTAATGTTGATGTTAGTTAGTAAAAAATATATTCATTTCTAGGAGATTGCCTATGATTAAAAAAAATTATTTCTTTATTTTTTTATTTTTAACTTTTCTTTCCTACACCTTTGCTGAAAGCACATCTACTTCTATAACTAACACCAGTTTTTATAAATTAAAAAATGATGAATCTCTACACAACTCAAACGATGTTTCTGCTAATTTAAAACTAGTAAAACTTTCAACAACAATTACTAGTGACAGAAAAATTGTAAGAATTGGTGAAATTACTGGATTTAAAATTTCCCTAAATAATTTTTATACTGAATCTGCTAAAAATATTGAAGTATTCGTTAATATTCCTCAAGGTTTTCAGTATATTGAAAATTCTGCCTACATAAAAGATAACGAAATTATTAAAACTATTAATAAAAATCGTGGCGTCTCTTTTTTCTTAAAAAAAGACCTAGAAAAAAATAAAGCTCTAGAACTTTTCTTTTCTGTTAAAGTTAATATGACTGTGAGACCTGGAGAAAATTATTTTTCTACAGTATCTCAAGGGAATATTGAAAGCGGCGGAGTTATTTCCTCTAATACAAATACAACTAAAATATTTGTAGATCAAGAAGAAAATAAAAGAAGGGGAGTCGTTTTTGGATTAGTATTTGTCGATTTAAATAATAATAAAATTTACGACAAAGATGAACCTACAGTTCCTAATATTAAAATTTACTTGGAAAATGGTCAT
Organism: uncultured Cetobacterium sp.; assembly: GCF_947039425.1. GTDB lineage: Bacteria > Fusobacteriota > Fusobacteriia > Fusobacteriales > Fusobacteriaceae > Cetobacterium_A. Next base: position 4,896 of record NZ_CAMQYW010000061.1, read on the forward strand.
TTTGCTATTACTGATGGTTCTGGAAAATACAGTATTTTTGGAGAAAGAGCTTTAACCCACGTTGTTAGACTTGATGAATTATCTGCCCCTAAAAATGGTAAACTAATTAAAATTGATAATCGTTACTCTAATGACGGTACTTCAGTTTTTGCAGATGTAAAGAGAAATGAACTTTATAAAGTTAATTTTGCATTTTCAAATACTGACCAACCCTTCCTTAAAGAAATTAAAGATCGAAAAAACCTAAGCAAAGCTCTTCCTAGTGAAATTGAAGATGTTATTGAAAATGAAGAACTTACTTTTGCTTCTATTGTTGCTGGAGATACTATCGAAACTGAAGGATATTTCTCTGATGGTATGACATATTTATCAAAGGCTATAGAAGAGTACGAAAAAGAAAAACACAATCTACTTCTTGAAAAACACTTAGAAGAAAAGAAAAAAAATATTAAACCTAAAGAGAATTTAGAAGAAACACTTAAAACTCTAACTAATAATTTAGATTTTTTAAATTTAAAAAACAATGAAATTGTTCCCAATGTAATCTCAATTAAATTTAAAAGTGATCTTAATTCTAAAACAACTCTTTTTATTAATAATGAGAAAATTTCTGAAAAGTTTTTAGGAACAAGTGGAACTTCTCCTGAAAATAGTTTAGCATTTTATCAATACGATGGTTTAAAACTAAAAAAAGAAAAAAATGTTATTAAAATACAATCAGTTTCTCCAACTAAAACTGAAACTAAAAAAATAACAGTAATATATCCATCTAATATCTCTAAAATAGATTTTAAATACAATAAAGATGATTTAACTTCTGATTTTACAAAACCTATAAAATTTAAACTTATATTAAAAAATAGCTCTAATTACGCTATTAAAACTCCATACTTTGTTTCCATTGAAAATTCTAATGGTACTTGGATATCTCCTGAAGACATTAGTAATGATGCTGGTTTACAATTTATTATTGAAAATGGAGAGCATATTTTAGAATTTTTACCTCCTGCTGAAACTGGAGAAGTTGATTTTAAAATAAATATAGAAAATCTAAAAAAAGAGTTTAAATTAAACTTTAAGGCTCCTACAAGACCTATGATAATGACTGGAATAATTGAAGGTAAAGTTGATTTAAACAAAAATAGTGTAGATTTTTTCCAAGAGACTTTAAGTGGAAAAGAATATGGAAAAGACAATGATTTTTCTTATAGAACAGCTGTTTTTGCCACTGGAAATTTAAAAGATGACTATAATTTAACTTTATCATACGATAACTCTAAAACTGATGATGATGTCTTCTTCCAAAAAGTAAAAAGAGATGATTACTATCTAGTATTTGGTGACGATTCCATAAAAGGTTATGAGGCTCAATCTAGATCTCACTTATATTTACTTCTTGAAAATGAAAATACATCATATTTATATGGAGATTATACTCTTGATTGGTCAAGTGATGAACTTGATATTGGAAGTTATTCTAGAACTCTAACAGGTTATAAATTTAACTATGATAACTCTATCTTTAATTTAGAAGCCTTTTTATCTGACTCTAAAAATGTACAAGTTATTGATGAACTACCTGGTAGAGATATTTCTGGTCCTTATTACTTAAATAATAATGCTATTATTGAAAATTCAGAACAAATAAGTATTGTTGTTTATGATAAGCATAATCCAGCTATCCCTGTTATAGAAGTACAAGCTCCTAGTTATACCCTAGATTATCATACTGGAGTTCTTTATTTTAACAATATTATTCCTGAATTTGCTAAAAATGGAAATCCACTTTTTATTAGAATTAATTATGAAGTTGAAGATTCCTCTGGTAAAAAACATGCTGTTTACGGAGCTAAAACTTCTTATAAAATTAATGATCATGTTACTATAGGTGGTACTTATATAAGAGATGAACATCCTCAAGAAGACTATCAAAATAAAAGTATTAATATGGTTATTGATGGTGATAATTTAGGTAAAATTACTTTTGAAACAGGAGAAACAACTGATAAAAATGTCAGTGGAAAAGCAACACTTGTAAAATATATCAATGAAGAAAATGAAAAATTAAAATCAAAAGTTATCTTCTACAATAGTGACGAAGGTTTCTCTGCTGCAAACTCTTTTGTTGAAAGTAATGCTAGATTATTCTCTATTAATACAACATATAAAATTGATGAAGATAATGAAGTTGCAATTGAAGGTTTTGATTTCAAAGATAAAACAGAGAGTAAAAACCTCACAGAGATGACAGCAGGTTATAAAAAGAATCTTACAGATACTTCCTCTTTAGAAATAGGTGGTAAATACTCTGGGTCTGAACTTCAAAAATCTGGTGAAGAACTAATTACTGCCGGGGTTAGATATGATTGGAGTTTTGAAAGTATTCCAGAAATGAAAAATTATGTGGAATATGAGCAAGATATTGACAACTCTAGTGATAAAAGACTGTCTGTTGCCAGTGAATATAAATATAGTGAAAACATTAAATTCTATGGAAAATATGATCTTTTCAATACTATTGAAGATACCTATATTATCAATAGATATAATGATTCCTATTCTAAGTTAGCAGGAGTTGAGTTTGGTAGTATTGATTTAATAAAACCTTTTATTGAGTATAGAGAACATAGTAATAATGAAAGAAATAAAGAAATAGCTTATGGAATACAAAGTGATTACGAAGTTAATGAATATCTTTCTACATCAACTATATTTGAAAGGGTTGAAGGTATTGAGCCAAAATATTCAAGAGATAAAACTAATTTTATTTTTAGTTATCTATTTAAAGATGGAAAAAATAATATTAGTACAAGTAGTATTGACTTAACTGAAGATAACGGAATCACATCTGTTCTATTTAAAGGAAATTATGGTCGTAAAATTAATAATGATTTTACTTTTGCCATTAAAAATCGTTATTTTAACGAGGATATAGATAAGAATGTAGTTAGAAATAGATTTTTAAGTGGTATTGCATATAGAGGATTAGATGATATATATAACTCATTATACAAATATGAAATGATTTATGATGATCAACTAGAAAATAAAAGTTATACTCATCTTTCTCATGTTATTAATACTACTCATAATGTTCAACCAAATGATAAAAATATATTTACCTTTGCTGTTGGTGGAAAATATGTAACAGAAAAAAATGATTTTACTTCTGATTCATATTTTGCCTATCTATTAGGAATTAACTGGAAATACTTCTTAACTAATAAAATTGATATTGGTATAAATACAGCAACTGCTTTTGATGAAGATTATAATAATCTCTATGGTTTAGGTTTTGAACTTGGATATAAGACAACTGACTTCTTATGGCTATCTTTAGGATATAATATAATGGGATTTGAAGATAAAGATTTCTATGATGATGATCAGTTTAGAAAAGGAGCTTACTTAAGATTTAGAATTCTACTACATGAAAATATGTTTAATAGATTTCAATAAAAACGGGAAGGGGTAGTATCAATTGATACTACCCCTTTTTAAAAAAATGGTGGTGCTTTATATGTTTAA
>NZ_CAMQYW010000062.1 GCF_947039425.1 uncultured Cetobacterium sp.
GTTTTAGCAACTGTTAATGGAAATATTGTAGGAGTAAGAGAGGGAAATATGTTAGCTATATCTTTTCATCCAGAACTTACAAAGGAGTTAAAAGTTCATAAATATTTTATAGACATGATACAAAAAAACCTTGGAAAATAACTCCAAGGTTTTTATTTTTACTACATTCTTTCAAGTGTTTGAATTCCTAAAATTCCAAGACCCTCTTTTAACATAGCTGCTGTTCTTTCAGCTAATAAAAGTCTAGAATATAATATTTCATCCTCTTGATTTAGTATTGGACAAGCATTATAGAAACTATTAAATTTCTTAGATAACTCAAATAGGTAATCTGCAATTAAGTTAGGTCTACAACTTTCTGCTGCCTTTAACACAACTGTTGGGAACTGTGTTAAGTGATGTGCAAGAGCTCTTTCAGCTTTATCTTTAAATATAACTGTAGCCTCTTCATTTACCTCTTTACCTTGCTCAGTTGCCTTTCTTAAAATTGATTTAATTCTAGCATATGAGTATTGTAAGTAAGGTGCTGTATTTCCTTCAAAACTTAGTATTTTATCCCATTCAAATATTACTGCAGTTTGTCTATTTTGAGATAGATCAGCATATTTTATAGCTCCTGTTCCAACTATTTCAGCAATGGTATTTTTTTCCTCTTCTGAAAGGTCAGGATTTTTCTCATTTACTATTTCATAAGCTCTATTTTTACCCTCATCTAAAAGGTCCACAAGTCTAATTACATTTCCCTTTCTAGTTGAGAATACTCCATCAGCAAATCTCATAATTCCAAACCATACATGTTGCTTTTCAACTTCCCATCCAAGCATATCTGTAATTCTAAAGAACTGCTTAAAGTGATCTTGTTGTCTCTCATCAGTAACATATATTAATTTATTTACATTATAGTTATCAAGTCTATATTTTACTGTAGCTATATCAGAAGTTGCATAAAGGAATGCTCCATCTTTCTTTTGAACTATACATGGATTAAGTTTCTCTTCCTCAGGGAAAAATACTACTTTTGCTCCTTGATCTTCAATAGCTATTTTCTTCTCTTCAAGTTCAGCTAAAACACCTGGCATTAAATCATGATAGAAAGACTCTCCATAGTAAGTATCAAAGTCTATTCCCATTCTTGTGTAAAGTTTATTGTACTCTTCTAAAGATACTTTAATAAACTCTTGCCACAATCTATAGTTTTCTTCATCTCCACTTTGAAGTTTTTTAAGTTCTTCTCTAGCTTGATCCTCTAACTCTGGGTGATCTGCACTTTGATTTGTAAACTCAACATATACTCTTTCAAGTTCTTCAATGGCATTTGCCTTGTATGCATCCTCATTTAACCATTTTCTATATCCTATTATAAGTTTTCCAAACTGAGTTCCCCAGTCTCCAATGTGGTTATCTGCAACTACATTGTATCCTAAGAATCTATATATTCTTTTTATAGAGTCTCCTATTATTGTTGATCTTAAGTGACCTATGTGCATTCTTTTTGCAATGTTTGGTGAAGAGTAATCAATTATTACATCTCCATCTAAGTTTAGACCGTCATACTGGTAACTCTCTTTAGTTATCTTCTTAACTAATTCTCCTAAAAAGGCATCTTTTAAGAAAATGTTTAAAAATCCTGGTCCTGCTATCTCTATTTTCTCTATTACATCATTAGCAACAATGTTATTTACTATATTTTCTGCAATAGCTCTTGGATTTCCTCCAATTATTTTAGAGTTCATCATTGCAAAGTTACATTGAAAATCTCCAAACTTCTCATTTGTTGCCACTGTTATTTCAACAGGTTTTAACTCTTTATCCCCATATACTGCTTTTACAGTTTCTGATAATATCTTTTCTATTTGCTTTTCTATTGTTAACATAGCTCTCCTTTTATCACGATATAAAAAAAAGGACTCGTAAGTCCTAACAAGAATAAGACCGATCTACCGCCTTCCTTACAGTTTTGGTCGCCAATACTTATAAGTGGTAACCAGATATTACATCATATACAGGGTCCGTGAAACTAAGGGTTTCCGTGACTTATCTGATTTATGCGTAACAGCGCCAGTCCCCTTAGCGACCTTAGGCCCAAAACCTCCAGATAATAGCGAATAGATCAGTACTTTTATTCCATATAAGAATTATATCACTTCTCTATTTTTTTTTCAATTAAAATATCTCTATATATTATATATTTAGTCCATATCTGGATTATATGTTGTCTCTAAATAAAGTTCTTCTAGTTGATCAATGTCCACTTTGTTTGGAGCTTCTGTCATTAAACATTGTCCTTTATTTGTTTTAGGGAATGGAATTACGTCTCTTATTGAAGTTTCTTTTAACATAACCATTAACCATCTATCAATTCCAAAAGCAAGTCCTCCATGAGGTGGTGCTCCAAATTTGAAAGCGTCAACAAAGAATCCAAATTTCTCTTTAGCTTGTTCAGGTGTTAATCCTAATTTTTCAAATACAATTTTTTGAATTTCAGGATTGAATATTCTAATACTTCCTCCACCAATTTCAGATCCATTTAATACAAGGTCATATGAGTTAGTTCTAACAGCGTCCATCTCTCCAGCTAAGAACATATCCATATCTTCCTCTTTTATAGATGTGAACGGGTGGTGTTGAGCCTTATATCTTTGCTCTTCATCATCATATTCAAACATTGGGAAGTCAACAATCCATAGGAATTTAAACTCATCATTATTAATAAGTCCAAGTTCTTTTCCTAATCTTAATCTAATAGCACCTAAAGCTCCATAAACAACTTTAGCTCTATCAGCAACTATCATTATAACGTCTCCAACTTGTGCTCCAGTTCTTTCAACAATAGCTTTCATCTCTTCTTCAGTAAAGAATTTAGCAATTGGAGAGTTAATTCCCTCTTCAGTTACTTTAATGTAAGCCATTCCTTTAGCTCCAAAGTAAACTTTAGCGTAATCTTCATACTCACCTAATACTTTTCTTGAGAACTGCTCAGCTACACCTGGTGCAACTACTGCTTTAACTATTCCTCCAGCTTCAACAGCTCCTTTAAATCCTTTAAATCCACAGTTAGCCATTATATCAGTTAAATCTTTTAACTCAACACCAAATCTAACGTCTGGTTTATCTGAACCGAATCTTTCCATAGCTTCAGCATACTCCATTCTTGGGAATATATAATCAGCTGATTCTCCTGTTACATTTTTAAATACTCTTTTTGCAAGTCCTTCTATCTCATTCATAATATCTTTTTGTTCAATAAATGACATTTCAATATCAAGTTGAGTAAACTCAGGTTGTCTATCTGCTCTTAAGTCCTCATCTCTAAAACATTTTGCAATTTGGAAATACTTTTCTACTCCAGCAATCATAAGTAACTGCTTAAATAGTTGTGGTGATTGTGGTAAAGCATAGAAATCTCCTGGGTTAGTTCTACTTGGAACTAAGAAGTCTCTTGCTCCTTCTGGAGTTGATTTTGTAAGTACAGGAGTATCCACATCTAAGAAACCTTGCTCATCCATATAATTTCTAATAGACATAATCATTTTATGTCTCATTTTTAAATTTCTAGTCATCTTAGGTCTTCTTAGATCTAAGTATCTGTACTTTAATCTCATATTTTCACTTACATTTTCTTCTCCAGTAATTTGGAAAGGTAAAACGTCACAAGCGTTTAACATCTCTAACTCAGTTGCAAATATTTCAATATCTCCAGTGGGGATATTAGCATTTTTACTGTGTCTCTCTCTTACTACACCAGTTACTTTAATAACTGATTCATTTTTTAATTTTTGTGCACTTTCAACAACAGAAGCATCTGCTACATCTGTATGAAAAACTATTTGAGTTTTTCCCTCTCTATCTCTTAAGTCAACAAAAGTTAGTCCACCTAAATCTCTTTTTGTGTCTACCCATCCTGATAAAGTTACTGTTTCACCAATATTTGAACTTCTTAGTTCGCCTAAATTATGAGTTCTATAATAAGTCATAATCCCTCTCCTTTTAATCCTTTATTGTTAAATATATCTACTTTAATATATTTTTTAAACTATCCACTGTTACTTCTTCTTGAGTTCTATTGATAAAGTCCTTAACAACTACAACTCCCTTTGCCATTTCCTCTTCACCAATTATAATAACATTTTTAGCTCCAGCTTTGTCAGCTTTTTTCATATGACCTTTCATAGCCTTAGCATTATAATCTATTACTACTGATTTTCCATCAACTCTTAAATCATTTGCAACTTTAAATGCAAAGTCCTTAGTATCCTCTCCTAACCAAGCAACATATACATCTAACTCTCTCTTAGGAAAATCATCTCCCAAAAGCATCATAACTCTTTCCACTCCTGCAGCAAATCCAAAAGCAGGAATATCTTTATCCCCAAGCTGTTTTAAAAGGTTATCATATCTTCCACCTGCAAGTACTGTTCCTTGAGATCCCAACTTATTAGTTACAATTTCAAATACTGTACTTGAGTAGTAGTCAAGTCCTCTTACAAGTCTTGGGTCCTCTTTATATTTAACTCCGAAAATTGTTAAATATTTTTTTACTGTTTCATAGTGATTAACTTCATCTTCACTTAATGATTCAGTTATAATTGGAGCATCCTTTGTTAACTCTTTACATTTTTCAACTTTACAATCTAAAACTCTAAGTGGATTTTTCTCCATTCTCATTCTACAATCGTCGCAAAGCTCCTCTTTCATTGGTTCTAAGAAGTTTAAAAGAGTCTCTCTATACTTCTCTCTACTCTCCTTTTCTCCAACAGAGTTTATTGTTACTTCAAGGTCACTAACACCTATTTTATCTAAAAATGAGAATCCCATTGCAATTACTTCAGCATCTAATATTGGAGAACTCTCTCCTAAAACTTCAACACCAATTTGGTTAAACTCTCTTTGTCTTCCAGCTTGAGGTCTCTCATATCTAAACATTGACCCAGCATAGAAAAATCTTGATACATCCTCTTTAGCATAAATTTTATTTTCAAGGTAACATCTAACAACTGCTGCTGTTCCTTCTGGTCTTAAAGTAAGACTTCTCTCTCCTCTATCTTGGAAAGTATACATCTCCTTTTCAACTATATCAGTTCCCTCTCCTACTCCTCTTTTAAAAAGACTAGTCTCTTCAAATATTGGAGTTTTTATCATTGTATACCCATAGTTTGTAAAAAACTCTTGTGCTGTTCTTGTTATATAATCGAACTTAATACCATCGTCACCGAAAATATCTTTCGTTCCTCTAACTGCCTTTATCAGTTTCATATTCTACACCTCATCTATTATAATTTCCATAGTTTTTGTAATTTTTCTTCAATTAATTTTTCATTTCTATTATTTCCAGGAATATAGTACTGTTTTTCCTTACTTCTGTACTTTTGATCCACAAAATTATTTTTATATTCATGTGGATATTTATATCCTCTTCCATTATCTTTTAAATGTGTTGGAACTTCCTCCATATCGCCATTTTCAATATCTGCCATAGCATTATTTATTGCCATATAACTAGAGTTACTCTTACTAGATATAGCAAGATATATTACAGCTTGAGCTAAAATAATTCTCACTTCAGGCATTCCTATTTTTTCACTGGCATTCATAGCACTATTAGCTATTAACATAGCTTCAGGATTAGCCATCCCAATATCCTCACTAGCATGAATCACTATTCTTCTAGCAACATATCTTGGGTCCTCTCCACCACTTAAAAGTCTTCCAAGCCAGTAAACAGCAGCATCAGGATCACTCCCTCTAATACTTTTTATCATAGCTGATATTAAATTATATTTATCCTCAGCCTTGTGATAAGATGCTTTTCTCTCACGAAATAAATCTATTATCTCATTTTCACTATACTCTTGGCAACTATTTTTATATAATTCCAAATAGTTTAGTGCAACTCTACTGTCTCCTTGAGCAATATCTAAAACAACCTCTCTCACTTCCTTAGGCAGTGTTATATTTAAGTACTCTTCACCTTTTAAAACTATTGACTTTATATTTTCTCTAGTTAAAGCTTTAAATTCAAAAATTAAACATCTTGAAATAAGAGCATTATTGAGATTGTGATAAGGATTTTCTGTTGTAGCTCCAACTAAAATTATTATCCCAGACTCTGTATATGAAAGAAGTGCATCCTGCTGATTCTTATTAAACCTATGTATTTCATCTAAAAATAGAATAGTTTTCTTTCCATATAGTTCCACACTGGTTTTTGCTTTTTCCACTATGTTTCTCAAATCACTAAGTGATGCAATTGTTGCATTTAAAGTTTCAAAGTTATAATCTAACTCCCTTGAAATAATCTCACCAAGAGAACTTTTTCCACAACCTGAAGGTCCATATAATATCATATTTGACATATTTTTACCCTCTATTATTTTTCTGAGAACTCCATTTTTTCCTAAAAGTTTTTCTTGTCCTTGAAAATCACTAAAGTTTGTAGGTCTCATTCTTGTAGATAGAGGTTTTACATCTTCAAAATTTCCACTAAATATACTTTTCATTTTATATAACCTACCTTAAAAAATAAAAAAGCGCATTGTGTAATGACCCCCAACACGCCTTTAATTCTTTTGTTATTTTACTAGATACAGAAGAAGTGCTGAAACTATAAATAAGAATGCTACTACTTCAGTTGCCTTAGCAAGTGGTCCACCATCTTTAGATACTCCAAATACTGTGTTTGTTGACCCCATACCCATGCTTCCTGACATTCCATGACTTCTATCTGGTTGAATCAATACTAAGATTATTAGCGTCAATGCAAATATAAATAAACATACTGTTAATAGTGTTTCTATCATTTTATTTCCTCCCCGCTTTAGTCTCCTACTACTTACGTAATATTATAATATATATATTCCTAAAATCAAAGAAAAAATTATAGAAGTTTTGCAGCTAGTTCTGCCAGTGCTGAACGTTCACCTTTTTTAAGTGTTACATGTCCCACTATAGCCTCATTTTTCAGCTTATCAGCCATATATGTAAGTCCATTAGTATCAGCATCTAAGTATGGACTATCTATTTGGTCTGGGTCTCCTGTTAAAACTATTTTTGTATTTTCTCCCGCTCTTGTTATTATTGTTTTTATTTCAAGAGGAGTTAAATTTTGAGCTTCATCTATAATTATAAATCCATGAGGAATACTTCTTCCTCTAATATAAGTTAAGGCTTCTATTTTTAAAAGTCCCATAGTTTGAAGTCCTAAAATTACTTTTTCACCTGTTTTTTCTCCCTTAGAGTCAGCTAAAAAATCTATATTGTCAAAAATAGGTTGCATCCAAGGCTTTAATTTCTCCTCTTCAGACCCAGGAAGATAACCTAAATCTTTTCCCATAGGAACAATTGGTCTAGCTATTAAAAGTTTTTTATATAGCCCTCTTTCAACAACTTGCTCAAGTCCAGCTGCTATAGCTAAAAGAGTTTTTCCTGTTCCAGCCTTTCCAACTAAACTTACAACTTTTATACTTTCATCCATTAAAAGTTCCATTGCATACTCTTGCTCATCATTTCTAGCACGAGCTCCCCAAGCTTCTATATTCCCATGAAGATTCCTTCTTATTTTTCCACTGTTATATCTTCCATAAGTACTTTCCTCTCCATTTTTAAACTTAACAAATATATTTTCAGTTAAATGATGTTCCCCTTCTAGTTCCCATACATTTATCTTTCCGCTTTTATTAAATTTATTATATATTTCAGAACTTACCTCCATTTCAATATGACCATCATCTAAACTTTTATACTCTATTTTATCTGTTTCATAATCTTGAACCTCAAGACCTAGAGCATCAGCTTTAATTCTCATATTAATATCCTTAGTTATCATAACAACTTTCATATTAGGATTATTCTTTTTAATTCCAAGAGTTGCTGATATTATCAAATTATCAACAACATCTCTTTTTAAAGTTGTTGGTAAAAGTTCCACATCATTTTGAATTTCCACTCTAAAAAAAATACCATGCTCTATTTCTACTCCCTTTGCTATACACCCTTTTTTTCTTATACTATCAATAACTCTCGCTGCTGTTCTTGCTTGAATAGCTGTTGTAGTATTTCTTTTTAAATGGTCAATCTCCTCAATAACAAAAATTGGAACTACAACTTCATTATCTTGAAAACTATAGATACTTCTTGGGTCATGTATTAAAACATTTGTATCTAGAACATAGATTTTTCTCA
>NZ_CAMQYW010000063.1 GCF_947039425.1 uncultured Cetobacterium sp.
TACACGACGCTCTTCCGATCTATATTAGCAAAAGCATTAGAAAACAATGAAATTATAACTGGAAAAATTGTAAAAAGAATAAAAGGTGGATATGTTGTTGAAGTATCTTATCAACAAGGATTCTTACCTAACTCACTTTCAGAAATTCCTTTTAATAAAGGAGATGAATTTGTTGGACAGGAAGTTAAATTAGCAGTAAAAGAGATTAAAGAAGACAGAAGAGGAAAGAAAATACTTTTCTCTAGAAAAGAGATTGTAGCAGCAAAAGAGTTAGAAGCTTTAGAAAAAATAACTGAAAATGAAGTATTAAAAGTTACAGTTTTAGATGTTCTTGATTTTGGATTAGTTGTAAAAACAGAAGAGGATGTAAAAGGATTTATTCATATATCTGAAATAGACTGGAAAAAAACAACAAACTTAAAAGAGTTATTTGAAGCTGGAGATGTACTTGATGCAAAAGTAATAGAAATAGATAAAAATAAAAGAAACTTAAAATTATCAATAAAAGAGTTAAGTAGAAATCCTTGGGATATTTTAGTAGAGAAATATGCTGTAGATTCAGAAGTATTTGGTAAAATAACAAGAATTGTAAATTATGGAGCTTTTGTTGAAATTTTACCAGGAGTAGAAGGATTAGTTCATAGTTCAGATTTCTCATGGGTAAAGAAAAAAATAAATGTTAATAACTTTGTTAAAATTGGAGATGAAGTAAAAGTTATAATTACTGAATTAAATAAAGATGCAAAGAGATTAAAATTAGGAATTAAACAACTTTCTGCTAATCCTTGGGAAGATGCTGAAACTAGATTTGCAGTAGGAAATGTATTGACAGGAACTATTGTTGAAGTAAAAGCTTTTGGAATATTTGTTCAAGTAGAGGAGGGAGTAGATGGATTTATTCATAACTCAGATTTCGCTTGGGCAGGAACTAAAAAGTTCACAAAAGGAGATACTGTTGAATTTAAAGTGACAGAATTAAACTTAGAAGAACAAAAAATAAAGGGTAGCATAAAAGAGTTAGAAAAAAGTCCTTGGACTTTAGCAATGGAGCATTATTCTGTTGGAGATAGGGTTGAAAAAGAAATAAAAAATATTCAAGATTTTGGAATGTTTGTAAAGTTAGAAGAAGGAGTAGATGGATTTATTCCAACACAAATGGTGTCTAAAGACTTTATAAAATCTTTAAAAGATAAATTCCAACCTGGACAAATTGTAAAGGCTGAGATTGTAGAAATTGATTCGGAAAAGAAAAGAATTAAATTATCTATAAAAAAAGTAGAGTTAGAAGCAGAAAAAAATGAAGATAAAGAACTTTTAGAAAAATACGGAGTATCATCAAGTCAAGAGTAGTTTGAGTATATGAGTGCCCTCGTTTGTTGCGAGGGCAAATTAATAAAAATAAAAACCATTGACTTTTTGTGTAGTTATGCTATAATAATTGGAGACAATTGATAAAGATTAACAAAGAAGAAACTTCCTGTTTCTCACCATATGGGGTTAAACCTACATGATGGTATTTATAATTTGTTTAAGGTAACCCCTTAATAATTATTAGAGTATAACAGGAGAAATCGTTTCCTGTTTTTTTTATTTGGTTATCAGTAGGAGGTGTCTATTATTTCGGACAAAGTTAGAATTAATGAAAAAATAAGAGGTAGAGAATTAAGAATTATCTCTGAAACTGGAGATCAGTTAGGTATTATGTCATCGGCAGAAGCATTAGAGCTTGCTATGCAAAAAGAGTTAGATTTAGTTGAAATCTCTCCAAATGCAGCGCCACCAGTATGTAAAATAATGGATTATGGTAAGTTTAAATATGAGCAGACTAGAAAAGCTAAGGATGCTAAAAAAAATCAAAAACAAGTTATAGTTAAAGAGGTTAAATTCAGAGCAAGAATTGATCAACATGATATGGATACAAAAATAGGTCATGTACAAAAATTCTTAGCTAAAGATAATAAAGTTAAAATAACTCTTGTTCAGTATGGAAGAGAAAGAATGTACGCTGATCAGGGAATAGAAATGTTAAATCAGATATCTGATAGATTCGTTGAAATCGCAGATATTGATAAAAAATATAATGATAAGCAAAAATATTTAATCTTATCACCAAAAAAATAGTGAAGATTTGAGAGGAGGAACATTACAATGCCAAAAATGAAAACTCATAGAGGTGCTAAAAAGAGAATTAAAGTTACTGGAACAGGGAAATTCATCGTTAAGAAACCAGGAAAGAGTCATATCTTAACTAAGAAATCAAGAAAAAGAAAAAATAGCTTAAAGAAAGATACAGTTGTGACTTCAACATTAGAGAGACACATGAAAGCGTTATTACCATACGGAGTAGGAAGATAATAAGCTTTATATTCAAATTTTTGTAAAGAGTCAGATTTAGGAGGAGAATTTAAATGAGAGTTAAGACTGGAATAGTAAGAAGAAGAAGACATAAAAAAGTTTTAAAAGCTGCTAAAGGATTTAGAGGTGCGTCTGGTGACGTGTTCAAGCAAGCTAAACAAGCAGTAATGAGAGCAGAAGCTTTCTCTACAAGAGATAGAAAAGTTAGAAAGAGAAAGATGAGACAATTATGGATCATCAGAATCAACGCTGCTGCAAGAATCAACGGATTAACTTACTCGACTTTAATGAACGGATTAAAGAGAGCAGGAATCGAGTTAGATAGAAAAGTATTAGCTGATATCGCATTAAACAATGCTGCTGAGTTTGTTAAATTAGCAGACGCTGCAAAAGCTGCATTATAAGATAAAAAAGAGCATATGCTCTTTTTTTTTATATTAAAATCACTTAAATAAAACCTTGAAATATGATATAATGCCCTAAAGAGTAATTTTAAAAGACCTAAGGGGGATTAAAATGCTAAGAGGAAAGATATTAAATAGAACGAAGAATATAAAAACAGATTTATTCGAACGTGAACAAAACATAAGATGCAATCTTTTAACAGTGCCGAATGATTTAGATGAACTAGAAGAGTTAGCAATGGTACTGTTTTACAAAAAGGATTGTGAGGGGGCATTAGAACTTTGGGATAAGCTTTATAAAAGTGGAAAAAAGAACGAAATATCTATTGGATTTTTAGGTTATTTAAATTATGAACTTGGAAATTACTCTGATTCAATAAAGTTTTTTAACAAATTTTTAGATGAAAGTCCACAAGATTCTTTTGTACATTTTTTACTAGGAAATGCTTATTCTAGAATTGGTAAAATTATAGAAGCTATAAATAGTTATGATTTTTCCATATTTTTAGGATTAGATATGTATAAAACTCATTTGGATTTTGCAAAAGAGTATGAAGCTTTAGGAAGGTATAGTAAAGCTTTAGTAGAATATATAGCTGCTTTTGAAATAGATCCTAGAGATAAAAAAATTAAAAAGAAGATTTTAGAATTAAAAGAAAATATAGATAAAAATAAGAATAATTAAAATAGGGGATAGTAGTTCTATCCCTTATTTTATATGTATTATTTAGTAAGAGGAGTTGAAATGATAACATTAGCAATAGGATTAACATTTGCCATATTTTTTATAATAGCAATATTTTTTGGAATGACAAGAGCCATTAACGCATTACCAGTACTATTTGTACTTATGTTACTAGTATCTTTTTTTGGATTTATAATAATTCAATTTTTTCCAATTATATTGATAATAATAGCGGTAAATTATTTTAGAAATAAAAATAATCCAAATAAAAAGAAAAATTATTACTATAAAACATATACTCAAAAAGATTTTGAAGATATGTTTAGAAATCAAAGTGGACAATCTTATGGTGGAGGATACCAAGGAGGAGGTCATCAACAAAACAATCCTTTTGGTGCTTATGAGGATAAAAGTAAGTATTATAAAATTCTTGGAGTTGAAGAAGGCGCAACACATGAGGAGTTAAAAAAAGCATTTAGAGAGTTAGCGAAGAAACATCATCCTGATAAATATGCCAATGCTTCGGAAGAAACTAGAAATTTTCATGAGAAAAAGTTTAAAGAGATAAATGAAGCATATGAAAAACTTCAATAATAAAAGAAAATCGTTTGAAAAATACTTATATCGTATGGTACAATATAAAAGGCTAAAAATTTGGAGGATACTATGAGTTTAAAAACGTTAATTCTGGCTGCAGGAAAAGGCACTAGAATGAAGTCTGACTTACCAAAAGTTATACATAAAGTTTGTGGTGTACCAATGGTAAAAAAAATTGCAGATATTTGTAGTACAATTGGATCTGAAAATAATATATTAATTTTAGGTCATAAAAAAGAAGAAATTTTAAAAGTATTGGAAGATGTAGAGCATGTTGTTCAACTTGAACAATTGGGGACAGGTCATGCTGTAATGCAAGCCCAAGAAAAGTTAAAAGATCATAAAGGAACTGTTATGGTTTTATGTGGAGATACACCCTTATTGACAAGAGAAACATTGGAAAATTTATATAAAGAGCATAAAAAATCAGGAGCAGTAACAACAATATTAACATCAATTTATGAAAATCCATTTGGTTATGGAAGAATAGTAAAAGAAAATGATAACGTAAAAGCTATTATTGAAGAAAAAGATGCAACTGAAGAAGAGAGAAAAATTCAAGAAGTAAATGCAGGAGTATATTGCTTTGAAACACAAGAGTTATTAGAAGCTTTATCTAAAATAACAAACAATAATAAGAATGGAGAATATTATTTAACAGATGTTGTTGGAATAAATGTTTCTCAAGGTAAAAAAGTAAAAACTTATATTCTAGAAGATAATAACGAAATTTTAGGAATAAACTCTAAAGTTGAACTTGAAAAAGCTAACAGAATAATGAGAGAAAGAATAAATAAGTACCATATGGAAAATGGGGTTATTATAATAGATCAAAATAACACTTATATAGAAGAAACAGTAACAATAGGAAAGGATACAGTGTTATATCCAGGTGTATTTTTACAAGGAGATACATCAATTGGTGAGAATTGTGAAATTTTAGGAAATACAAGAATAATAGATTGTAAGCTTGGAAATAATATAAGAGTGGAAAGTTCAGTATTAGAAGAGAGTATTGTAGAAGATAAAGTTACAATTGGACCTTTTGCCCATTTAAGACCCAAGTCTCATTTAAAAGAGGAAGTTCATATAGGGAATTTTGTAGAGGTAAAAAAATCTACTTTAGAAAAAGGTGTTAAGGCTGGACATTTAACATATTTAGGTGATGCAGTAGTTGGAGAGCATACAAATATAGGGGCAGGGACAATAACTTGTAACTATGATGGTAAAAATAAATTCAAGACAGAAATTGGAAAAAATTCATTTATAGGTAGTGATACAATGCTTGTAGCTCCTGTAGTAATAGGAGATAATGCATTGGTTGGGGCAGGATCGGTAATAACAAAAGAAGTTCCTGAAAATGCATTAGCAGTATCGCGTAGCAAACAAGTTATCAAATTTAACTGGAGGAAATAGAGAAAATGGAAAAATCAGAGGTAAAAATATTTGCCGGGACATCAAATGTTGAGTTAGCTCATAAGATTGCTAAGAAATATGGGACGCCAATTGGTGATGTTGAAATTGTTAGATTTAAAGATGGAGAAGTTTATGTTTGTATTGATGAAACAGTAAGAGGAAGAGATGTATTTGTTGTTCAATCAACATCTGAACCTGTAAATGAAAACATTATGGAACTTTTAATTTTTATTGATGCATTAAAAAGAGCCTCAGCAAAATCTATCAATGTAATTATTCCTTACTATGGTTATGCTAGACAAGATAGAAAATCAAGACCTAGAGAGCCAATTACATCTAAGTTAGTAGCAAACTTATTAACAACTGCAGGAGCAACTAGAGTTGTTACTATGGATTTACATGCAGATCAAATTCAAGGATTCTTTGATATTCCAGTTGATCATATGCAAGCATTACCTTTATTAGCAAAACATTTTGTTGGGAAGGGTTTATATGGAGAAAATGTAGTAGTAGTATCTCCAGACGTTGGTGGAGTAAAAAGAGCTAGAAAATTAGCTGAATGGTTAGATTGTAAAATAGCTATAATTGATAAAAGAAGACCTAAACCAAATATGTCAGAAGTAATGAATCTTATTGGAGAAGTAGAAGGAAAAGTTGCAATATTCATCGATGATATGATAGATACTGCAGGAACAATAACAAATGGTGCAGAAGCTATAATGGCAAGAGGAGCTATTGAAGCATATGCATGTTGTACTCATGGGGTATTTTCGGACCCAGCAATTGAAAGATTACAAGCCTCTTGTTTAAAAGAGATTATTGTAACAGATTCAATAGCATTACCAAAATCAAAACAAATAGATAAAATCAAAGTGATTTCTGTAGATGAAATTTTAGCGGAAGCTTTAAGAAGAATAGTTAATAATGAATCTGTATCAGAATTATTTGAAAAGAAGTAAAACCTATAGAAAAGCTAGTATATACTAGCTTTTTTTTTTTATATATGATAAAATTATTTATAAATAAAGGAGGAACATATAATATGGAAAGATTAATTTTTACTAAGGAAAATATAAATTTTGAGAAAATAAAAGAGAAATTAAGTTGTGGAAATATTATAGTGTATCCAACAGATACAGTTTATGGAGTAGGAGCAAGTATAAATTCTTTAGAGGGAATTCACAGAATATATACTACAAAAGAGAGAAACTTTACCTCTCCTTTAATTGCTCTTATTAGTAAAGTTGAATATATAGAAAAAATTGCTATTATTGAAGATGAAAAAAAAGAAATTTTAGAAAAATTAGCTAAGAAATATTGGCCAGGAGCTTTAACAATAATATTGAACAAAAAAGAGAATGTGCCTGGAATTATGGTTTCAAATGGAGAGACTGTAGGAGTGAGAATACCAAATTTAAAAATAGCCCAAGAAATTATTGAATCTGTAGGGGGAATATTACCAACAACAAGTGCAAATTTTTCAGGAGAAAAAACGCCTAGAAGTTTTGATGAAGTTGATAATAAATTTAAAGAAAAAATAGATATTTTAGTTGATGGAGGGGAATCTCCTTTAGGGGTTGAATCAACAATAATTGATTTAACAAAGAAGTTACCAATTATTTTGAGAGAGGGAGCAATAAAAAAAGAAGAGATAGATAAGGTTATTGGAAAAATATAAAATTGGAGGAAAATAATGAAGGCACAGAAATTAAATACAAATAATATGAATCCTATGCAAATGAAGCAAGCATCAGTAATGAACGGAATGATGAATTCTATTAATAAAATAGGGAAAGGTAAAAGAAAATATTCAGTAAGTTTAGATAAAAGTACTAAGAAATTTTTATCAAAATTTATAGAAGAAGTAAAAAAACAATTTACAACTAATAATGCAACACCAAATATAGTTCAATTTTTAGATTATGTAAAAGCAACAGCAGATATAAAAGGACAAATGGAATTAAAAGTTTCGTATGAAGAATTAGAGTTTTTAACAAAGATGATCTCTGATTCAATAAGAGGAATGGAGTCAGTTAGTTTTAAATGGTACCAGTTTATAAAAAAAGGAATGACTAAAGTTATGATAAAACAATATAGAGAATTATTATCTCAATTAAAGAAATAATGAAACCATTGAAGTAGAGAAAATTTTCTACTTCTTTTTTTAAAAAAAATATTGACTTTTTTTATGCTCTAGGGTATAATTATAAGTGAGTAAAGGGAATGCCGCTTTAGCTCATCTGGTAGAGCAACTGACTTGTAATCAGTAGGTGATTGGTTCGACTCCGATAAGCGGCACCACTAAAATTCAATAGGATGCTCCGTTCGTTCAACGGTTAGGACAATAGATTTTCACTCTATAAACAGGGGTTCGATTCCCCTACGGAGTACCACAAAAATTAAATAAGTATGGTGAGGTTCCCGAGCGGCCAAAGGGATCAGACTGTAAATCTGACGGCTACGCCTTCGAAGGTTCGAATCCTTCTCTCACCACCACAATACTACACTAACCTGAAACAGTTTGAAGGATATGTGTGGATTTTTTTTTTAACGGATTTTTAAGAATAAATAAAAGAAATATAAATGAACCAGGAGGATATTCAAATGGCAAAAGCAAAATTTGAAAGAAGCAAACCACACGTTAATATCGGAAC